>JAJYBW010000193.1 GCA_021778815.1 Acidobacteriota bacterium
CTACAGGCGATTGGACGCATGGCCGGGTCCACATACGCACGCACGCGAGACAGGTTCGATATGGAGCGGCCGAAGTAGGATTTTCGGGTGCTGAATTTTCTTAACCGCGACTTGCCTCCTGTACAAAGGTGTTATGTCATCCGCTGACACAATCGACTCGATCCAACGCGTCGCCATCCTGGGTGCAGGGACCATGGGCGCACGCATTGCTGCGCACATCGCAAATGCAGGATTTCCAGTGCTGCTTCTGGATCTGGTATCGGAGGGCGCGCCGGATCGAGATGCCCTGGCGGCGCGATCCTTGGAAAACTTGAAGAAGGCCAAGCCTCCGGCATTTGTCGATCCCGCTGTGGTGCGTCACATCAGCGTAGGGAATTTTGAAGATGACCTGGAGAAGTTGCAGGCGTGCGATTGGATCCTCGAGGCGGTGGCAGAGAATCTCGATATCAAACGTGCGCTGCTGAATCAGGTTGCGCCCTACGTGCGCGACAACGCCATCGTGACCACCAACACCAGCGGCCTGCCGGTCGGGCTGATTGCGAAGGACATGCCGGAGTCATTTCGGCGGCGATGGCTGGGGACGCATTTTTTTAATCCGCCCCGCTATATGCGACTGGTGGAGCTCATCGTTACGCCGGAGACTGATCCGCAGGCGGCGGCGTCCGTCGAGAACTTCGCGCAGGTGTACCTGGGAAAGTTGGTCGTTCGCGCCCACGACACGCCCAACTTCATCGCCAATCGTCTCGGCACGTTTGTCATGCTGAATACATTTCGCACCATGCTGGACCAGGGATTGAGCATCGAGGAAACGGATGCGCTGACGGGAGCCGCGATTGGATGGCCGAAGACGGGGACGTTTCGGCTGGCGGATATGGTTGGCATCGACGTGCTGGTGCACGTAGCACGAAATTTTGCTGCGAGTTCCAGAGACGAGCGCGCTGACGTTGAGGTTCCCGCAGTGCTGGAACAGATATTCGAGCACAAATGGTTTGGAGACAAATCGGGGCAGGGTTTTTATAAGAAGCAGCGCGGTGCGGATGGTAAAGAGGAACGACTCGTTCTCGACTTGAGTTCGCTGGAGTATCGGCCTGCGGAGCGACCGAAGATGCCGGCACTGGAGATGGCGAAGAGCCATGAGTCTACTGCGGCGAGGATTCGAGCCTTACTGGCGGGCAATCCAGAGCGCGACCAGGCAGCGAAATTTTATTGGCAGATTCTCCCAGAATTATGGGCATACGCGGCCAATCGCATTGGAGAGGTCGCGGACACGGTGGTCGATATTGATCGTGCCATGAAGGCCGGATTCAATTGGGAGCTGGGGCCGTTTGAGATGTGGGATGCTGCCGGTTTTCTCGACACAATTGAGAGGATGCGGCGACGCGGTCAGGCTATTCCTCCAATAGTAGAACGCATGGTATCTGACGGGGTGAACTCCTGGTATCGCAATGAGGGTGGCGAGTTTTTCGATATCGCGTCCGGAGAATATCGGCCGGTTGTGGAACCGCTGGGCACGTGGAGCGTGGCGAGGGCGAAACGGACCCATGGAGTGGTCGAGAAAAATCCAGGCGCATCGCTCATTGATCTTGGCGATGGAATTGCGTGCATAGAGTTTCATTCCAAAATGAACACTCTGGGTGAAGACATCGTGGGGCTTGTGCAGCGCGCGCTGAGGCAGGGCAGCGATGCGACGCGAAACTTTAAAGGGTTTGTCATTTGCAACGACGCTGCCAATTTTTCTGCGGGCGCAAATTTGATGCAGGTACTGCTGGCCATCCAGGATGAAGAATGGGACGAGCTGGATGGGTATGTTCGCGAATTCCAGGCGATGACGCAGGCGATTCGATTGTGTGTGCGGCCGGTGATTGTTGCTCCGTTCGGAATGTGCCTGGGCGGCGGAGCGGAGGTTGCATTGCATGCTGCCGCGCGACAAGCGCACATCGAGCTCTACATGGGATTGGTGGAAACCAGCGTGGGATTGCTGCCCGCGGGCGGCGGATGCAAGGAAATGACGTTGCGTGCGATTGAAATTGCTAACGCTGTCCGGAGCGGTCACCGTAGTGACTCGGTAGAAATGCACGATACCATGCGGACTGTGTTCGAGACGATTGCCATGGCGAAAGTTTCGAGCTCCGCTGTGGAGTCTAGGAAGCTGCATTTGATGCGCGAGGCCGATGGGATTTCGATGAATCGCGAGCGGCTGCTTACCGAAGCGAAATCAGAAGCTGCGAGGCTGGCGGATGCTGGGTACGTTCCGCCGCTGCCGCGGACGGATATTCCCGCGCCGGGTGAAGGCATGCTCGCGAACCTGAAACTCGGCATTCATATGATGCGAGAGGCGGAATTTATCAGCGATCACGACGTGAAGATTGCGCGCCAGGTGGCCCATGTGTTGTGCGGAGGCGCGGTCACGCCGGGTACGCGGGTCACCGAACAATATTTTCTCGATTTGGAACGTGAAGCATTTCTGTCGCTGTGCGGAGAACCAAAGACGGTGGAGCGCATCACGGCCACGTTGAAAACAGGGAAGCCACTGCGGAATTAGAGGGTCAGCATGAAGGATGCATTCATCGTGAGCGCGGTGCGGACGGCAGTCGGAAAAGCGCCTAACGGTGCTCTTCGTTCCACGCGGCCAGACGATCTGGGAGCGATCGCGGTGCGGGGAGCTTTCGATCGAATTCCGCAGCTCGACGTGAAGTGGATTGAAGACGTCATTATTGGCTGCGCGATGCCTGAGGCGGAGCAGGGTCTGAACCTGGCGAGAATTATTTCTTTGCGGGCGGGGCTGCCGGTGGAAGCTTCCGCGATGACGATTAATCGCTACTGCGCCTCTGGGCTGCAATCGATCGCGCTTGCGGCGGATCGAATTCGCGGCGGCTCCGCGGAGGTGATTATTGCGGGAGGGGTAGAGTCCATGTCCATGATTCCCATGGGCGGCAACAAAATCGCAGCCAATCCCTGGCTGGTGGAACACTATCCCGACAGCTACATGTCGATGGGACTGACGGCGGAGCGAGTCGCGAAGCATTATGGAATTTCACGCGAGGATTCTGACCGGTTTGCACTTGGCAGCCATCAAAAGGCGCTTGCTGCAATCCGGGAGCGCAAGTTTGAGGACGAAATTGTGCCTGTGACGGTTACAATTACGGATTTCCACCCTGGGGGTACACCGGTACAGCGGGAAATGGAATTTCGAGTTGACGAAGGTCCCCGCGCAGACACGTCATACGAAGCTCTTGAGAAGCTTCGGCCAGTGTTTCACGCACATGGAAGGGTGACCGCTGGGAATTCCTCGCAAACGTCGGATGGAGCGGCGGCGGCGGTCGTGGTGTCTGAGGAGATTGCGGTTTCTTTGGGGCTGAAGCCGCTGGCCCGGCTGGTAGCCTTCGCGACAGCGGGATGCCTTCCGGAGGAGATGGGAGTGGGACCCGTGTATGCGATTCCCAAAGCGCTGAAACAGGCCGGGCTCACATTGGAGCAGATGGACGTGATTGAGCTGAATGAAGCTTTTGCGGCGCAATCGCTGGCGGTGATGAAGCTGTTAGGCATGGATCCGGCGAAGGTGAACGTCAATGGAGGTGCGATCGCATTGGGGCACCCACTGGGCTGCACGGGTGCGAAACTGACGGCGACCATCTTGCGCGAGTTGCAGCGGCGGAAAAAGAAATATGGATTGGTCACGATGTGCGTTGGTGGCGGAATGGGCGCGGCTGGAATTTTCGAGAATCTTCAAGACTGAGGGGCAACATGGTCCAGCATCCGCAACAACAGGGAGAGAGTCTCATGAATAGGCCGGATCAGAAACATATAAATCACGGAAAGGGCGGCAGTTTCCTGATCGAGGAGACTGAGCCGCCAGCGATCTTTACAGCGGAAGATTTTTCCGACGAACAGCGCCAAATTGAGCGCACGACAGTCGAATTCGCTGAGAAGCAAATCTTCCCGGAGATTGCCGCCATTGAGGCGAAGGATCTTGAGGTCACACGTCGCTTGCTTCGGGAAGCAGGTGACCTGGGGCTGATGTCGGTCGACGTTCCGGAAGAGTATGACGGCCTACAAATGGATAAGGTCACGTCGGCGTTGATTGCGGAGAAAATTGCAATCTGCGGCAGCTTCTCGGTCTCCTTCAGCGCGCACGCGGGGATTGGCACATTGCCGCTGGTCTGGTACGGGACGGCGGAACAGAAAAAAAGATTTCTACCTCGACTGGCTGCCGGCGAATGGATTGCGGCGTATGCGCTGTCGGAGGCATCCTCGGGGTCTGACGCGATGAATATTCGCACGCGTGCAACTCTGTCCGACGACGGAAAGCACTTCCTGTTGAACGGCGAGAAAATGTGGACTTCGAACGCCGGCATTGCCAGCCTGTTCACAGTGTTCGCGAAAATCGATGGAGAGAAGTTTGCGGCGTTCTTAATTGAGGCGGGAACAGCCGGGCTGACGGTGGGCCCGGAAGAACACAAGATGGGAATTCGCGGCTCTTCCACCTGCCCGCTGGTGCTGACGGATTGCAAAGTGCCGGTTGAAAATCTATTGGGCGAGGCTGGGCAAGGGCATCGCATCGCCTTCAATATTTTGAATGTGGGGCGATACAAACTAGGCGCGGCGGCAATCGGCGGCGCGAAATATGCCTTTCGCACAGGCGTTCGGTATGCCAAGGAACGGATTGCGTTTTCGAAACCGATCGCCTCCTTCGGGCTGGTACAGCAGATGATCGCCGACAGCGCGGCCGGAATTTATGCGGGCGAATCGTTGGTGTATCGCGTGATCGGAGCGATTGACGCGTCGCTGGCGGAAGCGAAGAATAGCGACGCCGCCACGACCGTGGAAACGCAAAAGCATATTGAGGAATATGCGATCGAATGCTCGATTGTGAAAGTTTGGTGCTCAGAAATGTTGGAGCGACTGGTCGATCAGATGGTGCAGTTGCACGGCGGATATGGATATGTGGAAGATTATTCCGCGGAACGCGCCTATCGCGATTCGCGAATCAATAAAATTTTCGAGGGCACCAATGAGATCAATCGGCTGATTATCAGCGGATGGATGTTGAAGCGCGCCATGCAGGGGAGGCTTGCCCTGATGCCCGCGATCCAGAGGGTGATGGATGAGGTGATGGCGGGGCCAAAGTCGCGTGACGAGCGAAGCGGCGAGCTTGCGGCGCAGCATCTGTTGCTGGCCAATGCGAAGAAGATGACCCTCTTTTGCGCCGGCGCCGCCTCAGAGAAATTCGGTACGGAATTGGCAGACCAGCAGGAGATCATGGGTGCGTTGGCTGACATGATCATGGGGGTGCTGGTGCTGGAGTCCGCGATTCTGCGAGCGGAGAAGATGCAAGGCCGTAGCCCGCTGGCCGTGCGGATGACGAAATATTATGCGGACCGCTCGTTCCGCGTACTGGAGACCGCAGCGGAGCGGATCCTTGGCGCGGTCGCCGATGGCGATGCGCTGCGCACACGGATGACAATTTTTCGCCGGTTCGCGAAGCACGAGCCGGAAAATACGTTTGCTCTTGGCCGGGAAATCGCCACAGCGATCACCGAAGCTGGACGGTACACGCTTTAGCCGGCGAGGATCAGCTTCGCAATCGTCGCCAGCTGCATGTTGGACGTGCCCTCGTAGATTTTTCCAATCTTGGCATCGCGATACAGCTTTTCAACGGGATAATCTTTCACGAATCCATAGCCGCCGAAGATTTCGACTGCCTGGCTGGCGACCCGCTCTGCAACTTGCGAGACAAAATACTTTGCCATGGCCGCTTCCTTCACAAAAGGGATGCCTGCATCTTTCATCCGCGCCGCGTTGTAGACCATGAGGCGCGCGGCTTCAATCTCGATCGCCATTTCCGCCAGAGTGAATTGAACCGCCTGAAATGTGGCGATGGACTTGCCGAACTGTTGGCGTTCCTGGCTGTACTTGGCGGCGTGATTCCATGCGCCCTGCGCGAGTCCCAGCATTTGCGCGGCAATTCCAATGCGCCCTTCGTTCAGCGTTTCAATGGCGATTTTGTAGCCTTTGCCGGGCTGACCCAGGACATTGGCGACGGGCAGGCGACAGTCATCGAGCAACAATTCGCAGGTGGATGAAGCACGAATTCCAAGCTTGTCTTCTTTATGGCCTACCTGAAAACCGGGCGTCTCGCGCTCGATAATAAATGCCGTAATCCCCTTGTAGCCGGCGGAAGGATCGACGGTTGCGAACACGATAAATAGGTCCGCCTCAGCGGCATTCGAAATCCACAGCTTGCGGCCGTTCAGGACGTAGGAGTCGCCATCCAATCGCGCCTGCGTCTTCAAGCTGAACGCATCCGACCCGGAGCTGGCCTCGCTGAGCGCGTAGGCGCAGATGGTATCGGTGTTAGTGCGCGGCAGATATTTCTTCTTTTGTTCTTCGTTGCCATAGCGAAGCAGCGCGTTCACCGTCAACGTATTCTGGACATCGACAATCACGCCAATCGCGGGATCGACGGCAGATATTTCTTCGACGGCTAAGATCGAGCCAAGGAAGGATCCTTCGAACCCGCCATACTCCTCCGGAGTTTCCATGCCGAGAATGCCCATCTCAAACATTTGCGGCAGCAGGGAAGGATGAATCTTCTGGGCCTCGTCCATTTCCCGGACAAGGGGTGCGATTTTATTCTGCGCA
>JAJYBW010000194.1 GCA_021778815.1 Acidobacteriota bacterium
TTCGCAACTCGGCCCTCAGTCCATTGTCGTGGATCCAAGCAACAAATACGTGTATGTCGCGAATCGCACAGCCAATGTGATCACGGGATACACCTTGGGAACGGGTGGCACGCTGACTCCGCTGAGTAGTTCGCCGTTTTCGACAGGCTCGACCCCGAATGCAATGTCGCTCGATTCCACCGGCAAATATTTATTTGTAGTGAATTCCGGCGGCTCGCCGGATATGCAGGTCTTCAGTTTCGACGCTACGACCGCGGGCAAGCTGGACGCCGTCACTTCTGTTGCAACCGGAACCGATCCGGCCGGCGCGGTCGCATTGTCAGTCGTCCCATAATGGCGCGATTGGGTACGTGCGCCCTCAACTAGGCGCCGATTGCGCGTAAACTGAGATTTCTCTCTTTGTGTCTCTATGTCGGATTTGTTTCGGCGATTTTTGCCTTCCCTCAATTCGCGCCGATCTCCCGGAATTCCCTGGAATGCCGTTTGCGCCTCGCGTGTTCGGTCCGCGGTGGTCTTCAGCGTAGCGGTATTGCTGACCGGATGCAGCCATTTGCGACGCTCTTCCTCGGCGGAGTATGTGTATGTCGCGGTGAAGCAGATCTATCTGCGCGATCGGGTTGCCGTGGTGGCCAATCGAGTCGCCGAGGTGAAAAACGGCGAACGGCTCACTGTGTTGCAGCAGATTCCGCGATTCCTGAAGGTGAAAACGCCGGATGGCGGGATGGGATGGATTGAAGAGCACGCGGTCATTGATCAGAGCGAATACGACGCGTTTCAGAGTCTCTCGAAACAACATGCCAGCCAAACCCCGGTTGCCACGGCGGTCCTTTACAACGAACTGTATATGCACCTGTCGCCGGGCCGAACCACCCAGCGCTTCACGCTGCTGGCTCCAAATACGAAGGTAGCGATGCTGGAGCGCGCCTCTGTGCCTCGCTACGCCGCAAGTAACCCGTTGGGACTGCCCACTGCCGCAGCGAACACGCCTCTCGCACGCCACGAGAAGGTTCATAAAGAGAGCTTTGACTCGCGTTTTGCCCCTGCGGTTCCGATGGAAGACTGGTGGCTGGCACGCGACGGCGCTGGACACACAGGGTGGATGCTGGCGCGAGATTTCCAGGTGGACGTACCCGAGGACGTAGCGCAATATGCGGAAAATGAACGCATGGTAGGAGCGTACGTTTTGCGGACTGTCTCCGACCCTGACTCCGGCAAGCCGAACGGACAAGTGCCGGAATACTTGACGGTGCTGACCCCTTATAAACAGGGCCTGCCATTTGACTTCGACCAGGTTCGTGTCTTTACCTGGGACACACGCCGTCATCGCTATGGAACCGCATTTCGAGAGCACAATATTGTCGGCTTTTTTCCTGTGAAGGTGACCCTGGGAGATCCAAAAGATCCTAACGGTCCGGAGCCGACATTCAGCTTCCAAATAGCAGAGGGCGACAATGTCAGTCTCGATCCGGAAACCGGAATGCCGCGTGCGGCAGCGTTGAAGACTGTCACCTACCGGATGCAAGGGAACCTGGTGCGACCAGTGCTTCCAGCCGGGGCCAAGCCCGCACCGAAACTGACTGGAGCGGTGCGTTCCAGAGCGAAGCATGCGGGTAGGCACCGTCGCTCACACTAGCGAGCCGCCTGGCGGTTGCGTTGGCAAGGATTTTCGATTGCATTCCAGATTCCAGGAGATGGGGGAACAAAGTGAAACGACGCCAGTTCTTAACTTCATCACTCGCGGCATCGGCCTTCGCGCTGGCCGGCAAAGCGTCAGATGCGCAAGTCGCCTCGAACGGGACACCACGCGAGTATTACGAACTCCGCCAGTACCACATGCAGAATGGTCCGCAGACGAAGTTGACCGATGCGTACGTTTCGGATGCGTTGATCCCGGCTCTGAATCGGCTGGGAATTTCGCCGGTCGGGGCTTTCAACTTGACGCTGGGGCCGCAGACGCCGACCTTATACGTTCTGCTCCCCAGCATTCGGCTGGAGACACTGGTGACCGCGCAACTGCAGTTGGCGCAGGATGCGACCTTTATGAAGGCGGCAAAGCCGTTCTGGAATGCGCCCGCTAACCAGCCAGCGTACGGGCGGGTGGAAAGCTCTCTGATGATTGCGTTTGAGGGGCAGCCGAAATTGACAGTTCCTCCCGTGACGGCGTCGCACGGCAAGCGCATCTTTCAGCTACGCACCTACGAAAGCCCCAGCAACCAGGCGCATGTCCGAAAGGTGGAGATGTTTCACAGCGGCGAGTTCGACGTCTTCCAACGGGCCGGGTTCTGGCCGGTATTTTACGGCGACGTGCTGGTGGGGCCTCGCCTGCCGAAGCTCACCTATATGCTGAGCTATCCTGACCTGGCAGAGATGAATGCGAAGTGGGCTGCGTTTGGGGCCGACCCGGAGTGGAAAAGATTGACCAGCTCTCCGCGCTTCAATTATGAGGAAATTGTCAGCAATATTACGAACCTGGTGCTGACTCCCACGTCTTATTCGCAGATATAAAAGCTACCAACTCCTCGTTTCGAACGATTCGAAGGGACCGGGTGCGGATCCTCGCGCTTTACGAGGCACTTCGTTTACGAGGATAATAGCGCCAGCAAAGGGGTTCACCGGAGGTCGCCATGGCAGATCGTATTTCGAGACGAGAGTTTTTAGAGAAGACGGCAGTCGCGGGAGCGGCTGCTGTTGTTCTGAGCGGCCAAACAGCGGAATCTGCTGGAGCGATGCAGACGCGCATTCTGGGAAAGACCGGCGCGCGCGTTTCCATCGTTGCGCTGGGTTGTGGAAGCCGCCTTTTGGCCTACGGCAATGAGGACGCCGGAGTGAACGTGTTGAATCACGCGCTCGACGCCGGAATCAGCTATTTCGACACCGCCTACGGTTACGGCAACGGTCAAAGTGAAACCTGGGTGGGGCAAGTCGCGAAGACTCGGCGCAAGGAATTTTTTCTCGCGACCAAAATTGAGCCTCGCGACGGCGACACGGCGATGCGGATTCTGGAAGGCAGCCTGAAGCGGCTGCAGACTGACCAGATCGATTTGATTCATGTGCATGGCTTGCAGGGTGCGGATGATCTGGCGAAGGTCGAAGCTAAGGGCGGTGTAATGGATGCGCTATACAAATTGCGCGAGCAGAAGGTGACCCGCTTCATCGGAATTACGAGCCACTACAATCCGGCGGTGTTGAAGGCCGCGATCGAACACAACGATATCGATTGCGTGCAGATGGCTTTGAACGCGGGCATGCAAGGGATGCCGCTCGGGCCGCACGATGGCCTCAATTTGTCGAAGGCGATGAGTTTTCAAGATGTCGCGTTGCCGGCGGCGCGTAAAAAGAATCTGGGTATTCTGGCAATGAAGGTGATGGGGCAGGAGGGACTGCTGGGACCGGGGCCGGATAAGAGCGACGCGGGCCACCTGCTGCGTTATACGCTGAGCTTGCCGATCGACGCGGCCGTGGTGGGAATGCCGACGCTGCAAATGCTGCAGCAGAACGTCGCGTGGGGAAAGAGCTTCACTCCGATGTCGAAGTCGCAGATGGAGGAATTTTCCAACCGCATCTCTGCCGGAAATAAGCTTGCGCTGGATCTGAAATTCAGCAATCACCGAGACGCGTAGATACCGGCAGCGTAACCAGACGACGCGATTCGCCTAACTCAGGAATTCCGCGATGGCGGTCACGACACGTTCCTGCTCCTCCTCCGTCAACTCGGGGAACATGGGTAGGGCGAGGACTTCTTTCGCGGCGCGCTCGCTCTCTGGAAATGACCCTTCCCGATAGCCCAGGCTCGCAAAGCATTGTTGCAGGTGGAGTGGGACCGGATAATAGACTTCGGACCCAATGCCGCGCTCAACCAGAAATGCACGCAACGCATCGCGACGCGGAACGCGAATCACATATTGATGGAAGACGTGGGTACCGCGCGGATCGACGGACGGCAGCACGACGCCGCGTTCGGGATAAGGTCCCGCGTCCACAAGACCCTGCTGCGTAAATAATTGATCGTAGATTTTTGCCCGCTCTTGTCGCGCCCGATTCCAACCTTCAACATAGCGAAGTTTCACCAGCAGGACGGCGGCTTGAATCGTATCCAGGCGGCTATTCCAGCCGATTTCTTCGTGGAAATAACGTTCGCGCATCCCGTGGGCGCGGAGGATTCGGGCGCGATCCGCGAAGCGATCGCTTCTGGTGGTCAGCAGGCCCGCATCCCCGTAGGCGCTCAAGTTTTTTGTTGGATAGAAGCTGAAAGCCGCCAGGTCTCCCAGGCTGCCGGCAGGGCGGTCGTTCCACGTCGCTCCAAAGGCCTGGGCGGCGTCTTCGATGAGGAGAATGCCAAACTCCTGCTGCAATTGTGTAAATTGGTCCCAATCCGCACATTGCCCATACAGATGAACCGGGAGGACGGCGCGAACGCGCGCGTCTGCTGGCAAGTTTTTCAGCGTCGCGGCCACCCGCACCGGGTCTAGATTATAGGTTTTGGGGTCAATATCGGCCAGGATTGGCCGTGCTTCCACCCGGAGGATGGAACTGACGGTCGAGAAAAAGGTAAACGGGCTGGTGAGG
Organism: Acidobacteriota bacterium; assembly: GCA_021778815.1. Classification (GTDB taxonomy): domain Bacteria; phylum Acidobacteriota; class Terriglobia; order Terriglobales; family Acidobacteriaceae; genus JAKAAZ01. Next base: position 4,567 of record JAJYBW010000194.1, read on the forward strand.
ACGGCGTCGCCCGAACCGACCTCGGCAGCGGCCATCGCGAGCCATAATGCGTCTGTGCCGGAAGCACATCCGATGCCGTGAGCGACATCACAAAACCGGGCGGCGGCGGCTTCGAACTGCTGGACTTGTTGGCCGAGAACAAAGTGCTGGCTGTCACAGACCTGTTCAATTGCGGTCAGGATCTCTTCACGAACCTGCTGATATTGCCGGGAAAAGTCCAGCATCGGAACCTTGTCGGTAGCAGTGCGGGCGGGTATAGGGCTGGATAGCACATTTCATGCTAGCACCCGTCCGGGACAGCGCAGACTTGTCGATGCGATTGCCGGGCCGATTTTGCTCACTCGGCAGAATATTGCGGAAAGGCTGCGCAAAACCTTGAATTACAGTCGAAGGAAAAGCGCACAGAATGAGTAAGTCCGTGAAACGCCGATCCCGACTTGTGCATCCAAATCTCAAGCCATATTTTGTGCGGTATTCGACTGTCTTCTGGCGATATTGCTCAAATTCATAGACAATACTGGCACGGTGCAGTTGCGCCCGCCATTCGGCAGGATGAACCGGTATGGCTGTAGAACTTGCAGATGGGTGTCTGTCCGCCCGCTTTGAGCAACGTGCTTTGAACCACTCGTAGTAGCGCAAGGAGATGACAAATGGAAAGCAAGACAGCACAAAATATTCAGGACACTTTTTTGAACACCGTGCGCAAGGATAAATCGCAGATTACGGTCTACCTGGTCAGCGGTGTCAAATTGACGGGACGCATCCGATCGTTTGATAAATACTCCGTTCTGCTGGAAAACAACAATCAGGAACAGCTCATCTTCAAGCACGCCATTTCAACAGTGGTCAGCGGCAAGCCAGTCTTGATGGCCGAACATCGCCATGGACCGGTCGGTACGCAAGCTACCGGCACGGGAACATCTCCCGCGGTCGGGGCGGGCCACAGTCCTGCAACGGCAGGGTCGGGAGTGGCAAGCGCTCCCGTGCTAACGCCGTCGAGTTTCACGGCTTCGTGACGGCACTCACCTGGTGGCGGGTTGGCACGCACGTGCGCGGTAACCGTGGCAAGATGTTCGAATGACCGAAACGTTCGATTCGCATCGAGGCAGGGAGGCGCCGCCCGGACAGGACAGGCGGGAGCGAACCCTGATTGTCATATGCGAGTTCACCGGAAAAAAATATCGACAGCGCCTCACTCCGTCTGCACGACAGGCGAAAGGCGCTGTGCGCGCGATCCGGGAGCAGGGAGAGTCGGAAGTCAGCGATTCGCTGGAATCCCATGTCGATGCTCTTGAAGCGCCCATCCAGGATCGGTCCAATTCGCAGATATCCGATGAGGCGGCAGAGTGCCGTGAGCTGGCCATCAGCGCCGGGGCGAACGTTCTGGATGTCATTGTGCAGCGCCGCGATCATCCTGATCCGGCCACGCTTGTCGGCAAAGGCAAATTAGAAGAAATCAGCGCACAAGCCAAAGCCAGCCGGGCTGACCTGATTGTTTTCGAGCAAAATCTATCGCCATCTCAGCTGCGCGAATTGGAACACGCACTGCCGTGCCGTGTGATCGATCGCACACAATTGATTTTGGACATTTTTGCCTCCCACGCTCGCACAAGGGAAGGGCAATTGCAAGTCGAGCTGGCGCAGCTGGAGTACATGCTGCCGCGACTCGCGGGACGGGGTCGGTCGATGTCGCAGCTAGGCGGCGGGATTGGAACCCGTGGACCCGGCGAAACGCAGATCGAGACTGATCGGCGGAAAATTGGACAGAAGATTCAGGTGATTCGCAACCGGCTGGAGGCGGTCCGGGATATCCGGCGGCAGCAGCGGCAGCGGAGGACCTCTGTCCCGGTGCCGACAGTAGCCTTAGTGGGATACACCAACGCAGGGAAAAGCACTTTGTTCAATGCGTTGACGCAGGGCGGACAGCTGGAGTCTTCGCGCTTGTTTGCGACACTCGATCCGAAGCTGCACCTGATTACGCTGCCGTCGCGACGGCGCATATTGTTGTCGGATACGGTGGGATTTATTCGAGCGTTGCCGCCGACCCTCGTGAAGGCATTTCGAGCGACCCTGGA
>JAJYBW010000195.1 GCA_021778815.1 Acidobacteriota bacterium
AAATTGCCTTGCGCAACCCCGCGCCGCCGGGAACTCCATGGGTAAACCAGGAAGCAAACTGCTTCATCTTGCCGGTCGCGTCCGGAAATTCCTGCTCCAGCAGCATGGAAAAATACGTGCGAATCAGGTTGTAACGATCCAATTCCGTCGGCTGCGTGTAGGTGCCGCTGGCCGTGTACTCCGCAATCTGGCGAAAAATCCAGGGATTCGCCGGTGCCGCGCGGCCAATCATCACCGCATCGCAATGGGTTTCCGCCACCAGCGCGCAGGCATCCTCCGGCGTGCGAATGTCCCCGTTCCCGATCACAGGAATCGTCACTGCCTGCTTGATGGCGCCAATCCATTCCCATCGCGCCTGCCCGGAGTAGCCCTGTTCCCGGGTACGGGCATGCAGCGCCACAGCATTCAATCCGCTCGCCTCCGCCAGCCGCGCCAACTCCACGCAAACGATGCTGTCATCGTTCCATCCCATGCGAAACTTCACCGTAAAGGGAATCGTCACCGCCGCTCGCACTCGCTCAAAAATGCGCGCAATCAAAGGCAGGTCCCGCAGCAGTCCGCTGCCACCATTGCAGCTCACAACACGTTTCGCCGGACATCCCAGGTTCAAGTCCACAATGTCGAAGCCCGCATCCTCCACGATGCGCGCCGCCTCCGACAATGTTTCCGGATCGGACCCAAACAGTTGCGCCGCGATTGGATGTTCATCTTCGTAGTACGTCAGGTACCGCTTGCGCTTCGACTCCCGCATCCGCGACAGGCCGTCGGCGGAAGTGAACTCCGTCATAATCAGCCCGCACCCCGATTGCTGGTTGCTCACGCTGGCTTCAATTCCATCGGAATAATTCGCCGCCGCGTTTTCCGGGGCTTCCGTGTGACTGAACAAACTTGCATTGCGAATGAATCGACGAAACACCGTGTCGGTAACGCCCGCCATCGGCGCCAGCACCGTCGCCGGCGCAATGCGCACCGGGCCAATACTCATCGAAGCGGGAACGCGAACCCTCTCAGGCATCGCGTGCTCCGCCGGATTGTCCCAGTGCTTTTTCATCGCCTCAGATGGCTCCTCTGTCCAACAACCAAAAGGCCCCCGCCGCGGCGGAGGCCTCAGTGTATTGCAAATGCGTGCGCCGTTACTTCGCGGTCCCGGCTGCGGCAGCCTCTGCCTTCGAGGAGTCCGACTGCGCATACTTGCGGCGGAAGCGCTCCACGCGACCGGCGGTATCAATCATCTTCTGCTTGCCGGTAAAGAACGGGTGGCAGTTGGAGCAGATTTCCATGTGGATGTCGCCCTTATGGGTCGAACGGGTCTCAAAGCTGTGACCGCACGCGCAGACCACGCGGATGGTGTCGTAATTCGGATGAATTCCTTGCTTCGGCATGGTGACAGAAACCTTTCTCAAAACGCTAACCTCCAGTTTATGCGAGATTCCCACAGCTTGCAATCCAGGAATTCTCCAGCAGCCCTGCCCCGGCCTGCGATACTGAAAAAGCAGCCGAAATCCTGAATCGCTCATGGAAAAATTGACCGACAATTCCGCAGCCACCTGCCCCTATTGCGGCGGCATCGGCGTCACTCTGGTGCGTCGCGGCCAAGAGCAATTCGCCGCCGAATGCTCCTGCCGCATCGAGAAAAAGGCGACGATCCGCCTGCAGAAAGCCCGCATCCCCCAGCGATATACCCATTGCTCGCTGGAGAGTTTTGACGCTGGTTTTCGCGGCGCCGATGCCTCGCTCGGCATGGCCCTGATGGCCACCCGCCGCTTTGCCGACGGCTACCCGCTCGAGACCGCCGGACGGGGACTCTTGCTGACCGGTAGCATCGGTTGCGGTAAGACCCATCTCGCCGTCGGTCTGCTGCGAGAGTTGGTCGAACAGCGCGGCGCCACCGGAATCTTTTGCGATTATCGCGACCTGCTCAAGCAGATTCAGAATTCCTATAACCCCCAGGTCGCCACCACGGAGCTGGAAATCCTGCGTCCCGTGTTTGAAGCGGAAGTGTTGCTGTTAGACGAGCTGGGTGCGGTCAAGCCGACCGACTGGGTTTGGGATACGGTAGCGCACATCCTGAACACGCGCTATAACGACAAACGAACCACGCTGATCACCACCAACTATCCCAATCAGCCGTCGGCTCTAGTCCACGCTCCGTCCACGTCCGTCACCGATCGAGACGTTTCTCGAGCTACGCCGGCCAATGCCGTAGCACGCGCCATGCGCGAGGAAACGCTGGGAGATCGTATCGGAGAGCGCATGCGATCCCGCCTGCAGGAAATGTGCATCACGGTTTTTATGCAGGGAGACGATTTTCGCCGGACCGTGCGCCGCGCGAGTTTTCTCTAGAACGAAACAATCCTCCAGAGCAAGCGACACCGGCTGCGATCAACAGCCATCTCGGATGGCTCCGCGGACAGCTGGCCAACCTCAAAAAAACGGTGCAGCCGCCAGCACCATCAACGCCGCCGCCAACGCAGCGGCACGATAGATCGTGTCCCCCTGCGGATGAACAGAACGCTTCCGTGTTTGCTTCCTGAGAGCCCGCACCATAGTTGCTCCTGCCTCTATTGTCGGAGCGAAGCCACCGCCATGGGCCGCATGCATTCACTCGACGTTGCTGTGTCTATGACGTCTGTTTCGGCGAAAGGGATTCGGTACTTGAATCATTTTTCTGTTTTTTCATTCTTGACTTTCACTTCGGGATTGTTTCCGTCACCACCCCGGAGAGTTACAATCGGCCCATGAACGGCCCAGAATCGGGATCCTCCCAAACTCCCACCCCTCATCGCGACCCCATTCTCTTTGCCGCCGAAACCCCTTCAATCAATAGTGCAGCGGAGGGGGTGGAACGTAACTGGATGCCGTGGATTGTTGCCTTGATTGTGATCTGCGGTGGGCTCGGGCTCGCGTTCTGGCTGGGTCGGGCACCCGCCAACTCCAACGGCAGTAGCGTGGACCCTTATGCCAGGAATGTCACTCTGGGCAACGTGCAGGTCAGCCAGGCCAGCAACTTTGCCGGCGATCAACTCACCTACGTCGATGGCACCATCGAGAACCGCGGCAATCGCACCATTACCGCGATGACCCTGCAGGCCGCGTTTCCCAACGAAACCGGCGACGCGCCCCAGATATTGCAGGCACCCCTTAGCCTGGTCCGTTCCCGCGATCCATATGTGGATACCCAGCCGATCGGCGCCGCCCCCTTGCCCCCAGGCAAAAGTCAGGACTTTCGCCTGGTCTTCGACAACGTCTCTCCCATGTGGAATCAGCAGCCGCCCTCGCTTCGAATTTTGGACCTGGCAACTCGCCAGTAGGCTCGCGCGGAAGTAAAAAAAACCCTCGCCGACGTGCGTTACGAGGGTACTTTTTTCCGGGTTACGAGCAGGTTTTACGCGATCCCCGCCCTCCAAAATTGGATGGGTCTCCTCTCAGTTTCCAGACAGCCCCGCATCCTCCTTTCGAATCAACAAGTTGGACATATTTCCGAGACTGTCTTCCCCCGCCGGTTCTTTGGCACCAGGCTTGCAATTAGGAATGGCGTACCCCAGTGCCAGTAGCGCGGCACGGTTATGGAAAAGTGATGAAAACGTCCAATTCAAAAAGCTTGCTCAGAATTGCAACGATAGTACTCGCGGCCAGCACCGCTCTCCCGCTCATGGCACAAACTGCGGACCAAAATTCAGGGTCCAATGCTCAGGTTCAAACCGGAACTTCGACCGCTGCATCGACTTCCGGTAATGCCACGATGACTGGCACGGGTCAGCCGCCGCTGGAGATGCAGTCCCACGAGGGCTTCTGGGGTCATTTGAACCCGATGGCCCGCAAAAAGTGGGTGGGTCGTCAACTGAACCCCGTGAAAGATCGGTTGAATGAGCTGGATCAGGTTTCTGCCACCAATGCGCGCGACATCAAGGATGTGGACGCCCGTGCAAAGGCCGGCATCAGCAAAGCTCAGGACACAGCGAATACCGCCGATCAGCACGCGACCGCGGCAGGCAATACCGCGAACCAGGCGCAGCAGACAGCGCAGCAGGCCAGTACTCAGACCGCTGCAATCGGAACCGCGGTCAGCAACCTGGATCAATACCAGACTGTCACCAGTGTGGAGATTCGCTTCCGGAATAGCCACAGCGCGCTCGGTCAGAACTCGAAGGATGCGCTTGACCAGCTGGTCAGCCAGCTTCAGGGTCAGCGCGGCTCTCTGATTGACGTCCAAGGATATTCAACACTCCGTGGTCAGGCCGGCATCACTGCCTCCCACGATATGGCCTCGGCTGTGACACGCTATCTCGTCACCGACCGTCATGTCCCGCTCTATAAGATTCGCCAGATCGGGCTCGGCAACGCTCCCCTCACCGTGAGTGATGCCAGCAAAGCCCGTCGCGGCAGCGTCGTGGAAGTCACACTGATGCACAACAGTTTGTCAACCTTGAGCGCGTCGAACCTCGGTGCCTCAACAACCGGCGCGGCGCAGTCCGGTAACGCGCAGTCCTCCTCGAATGGGACTGCGTCGCAGCCCAGCTCGACGGAATAACAAAGGTTGACTCAAAAGCTCTCACACAAGAGAGAACCAAGGCAGATTGGCCCCTCACACGAGGGGCCCTTTTTTTTCTCTTTTCATCCTGGCTTCCTGCGTCTTTCAACTCACCAGGAAAATGTCTTTGGGTCTTATATCAGGGCACGACTTCAGTCGCGCCGTTCATGGCGTAAAAAAAACAGATGAGCGTCAGCCCCTGCGTGCTGCGGTTCGAATCACTTCCGCTCGTCCAATGATTGAATGAATCTCAGACGCACGATACGAGGGGTGAATTTCGATAGGGAGATCTCTCTCGAACACCGCTCCTCGAATCCAAATGCTGCCTCTAGAACAGTGTCGGCTCGTCCGCGGTATCGCGACCCTTTTTCTTACGCGCGACGGGCACGGAAGTCACTGCGGCGCGACTCGCTGCGGACTTGTCGTCGCCCGGGCCCAGCATCGACAGCAGCGCGCGCATCTCTTTGCGAAGTTCATTGAACTTCGGACTCGCAGCTGCACTCTTCGACCCTACCGCCGCAATCCCTCCGCTGCGTCCCGCCTTCGGAGGCACCGGAGTAGCGATGAAGTCTGTCTTGCGTCGCATGGGGTGCGGCGCCGTTCCGCTCTGTGACGCCCCATTTTGCGAATCGACAACCGCCAGTGCGCTGCGCTTCTCCGCCAGAGATTTGCGTGCGCCCGCAATGGTGAATCCTTCGTCGTACAACAATCGCTTAATCTCGAGAACCATCTCCACGTCGCGCTTGCGATAGAGCCTCTGACCGCTGCCGCCTTTGTGCGGTTTCAACTGCGGAAATTCGGTCTCCCAAAATCGCAGCACATACGCGGGCAGGCTGCACAGGCTTGCGACATCGCCGATTCGAAAATACAGTTTGTCTGGGATGGAGACAGGCGTCTTCACGGATTGCATCTTGCGTCGGGCGGGTTGCGGTTGTGCCATTAGACTCCCCAATTCCCCAGGCAGAGATGCATCAAACGTTTCACCTTTGAAGCGAGAACGGAATTCATTCTCTTGTGCCGGCTGTGCCGAACGTCACCTGGAGTCGCTTCAATCCCCTGCGCCTATCGATGGCCGCGAGCCGCGACCTTATCCAAAGTATAAGTTGTTACAGGCAAATTGCGCAGCACCTATTTTTCTCGTTCCACCAAAAAATCCAATCTGAAATTCCCGCTTGCTCTCTTCTTTCACGTCGCGTCGATCGCTCAACATCATTTCGCTTTCGACGTCCGACCCGCTGTTCTCGGCGATGATGTGCTCGCCGGCGGGAACTCACGCACCGTAGCATGTCCGGCCACTCTCCCCGCCGCCACCTTCTCCAACTGGCCCGGATCGAGCGGACGCCCAGCGTTCTGGCGGAGTCCCGGCAATTGCTGCTCAAACGTAGGTCCACCGACCGGAGGCGCGGTTCGCGCAATCAACCAGAATTTCTCACCTGCCTGCGCCCCAGGCTCCGCGTCCCCACTTTGCGGCGCAGTCGTAGCTCCCGGATTCAGAGTGACAATCACTGCCACCCTCTCTGCGGGAACAGGCACCGAACTCACCGGCGTCGCAATAACGCTCTGCAACGTGGGGGCGACCAGTGGATGCGACAGGACCCTCGCCGACGCCCATTGCAGCGCCGTCGGATGCATCACCGTCTCTGGCGTCACGGGTCCTCCAGTCTCGAATAGATTCGCCGGGGCCGCAATCGTCGCTGCCCTCTGATGCAGGTAGTGAATGGAACGAAAGCCAGCCCACGAATGATAGTAGCCGAAATAATTTGCCGCACTCACGTGGTGCGAACTCGAGCGTCCATCGCTTAAATTGGACAAGTTCACTTCAGTAAAACAAGCCCGGCTGCACGCATACGCAGGATAGAATGGCTCACCCGGTGCCAGCGGAATCCATCCAGCCAGCGGCGTGCCCCCCTCTCCAGTCATGCTCGCGCCACCCACGAAGGCAACCATCGCCGGCGCATACACTGGACTCACTCCCGACGGCCCTGGAATCCAACCCCACCGCGACCCCAGGTCTGTCCACCGACCGTAGTGGAATGGCGCGAACCCCCACGCATCCGCATCCACCCAGGTCCATCCCCACGGTGCAATCCAGCTCCAGCGG
>JAJYBW010000196.1 GCA_021778815.1 Acidobacteriota bacterium
TTTTCCGCAGACTGAAAGGTTTCCGCCGCATCTTCTCCAGATTCGAAAAGCTCGATGTAGTCTTCCTTGCCTTTATCAATTTCGTTCTGATCGTCGAAGCCCTCAGATAGTGTTAACACGCCCTAGTCAAAAGGTCGTCATGTGAATCGCGAATCATGCTATTTTGCTGGAGAAATTTTCTGCTAATCGCTCGAGCAGGTCATCTCACAAACAGTCCATCTTAGCTGACCTGAGCTTTACCCTCACAACCGGTAGAAATCACCGAGTTATGGGATATTTCGGCAAACGTTCGTGAGTTGATTTACCCTTCGCTCACGAGATGTCCCACAGGCAGACTCTGTAGCTCTTCCAACGATAGTAGGGTGAGCGCATGGCGCACCACTTCTCGCTCCGCATCCTGGATCGACATGGGCGGGATCACCGTGATTCCACCTATCAACTGAATGAGAGTGAAATAGGATGCGCGGCTGAGATATAAAAAATCAAGCGGATACTCGGGCTTTCTGGCGCGCGCTGCAACAGGATCAGCATCGAGAAAATAGCTGACGTCCGGCCGAGGCGCCAACTTCATGATCAGGCGAACATAGGCGCGAGCCGCTGGGTTCGCCAGATTTAGATTTGCCAGTTCATCGTAGATATAGCGATCGCAGATGACGAAATCCACACCGGAGCGCAGCGCTTTTGCGACGGCGGCGCGAAGCGAAAGCGCGTCTACGAAATATAGCCCCAGGCGGACTAGGCTCATCGGCCAGGAACGAACATTTTTGTCGCGCCGATTGACAGGCTTTTCTGGGCTTCCAACCCCTTTTTCCCCTTTGAACAAGGTGTGGCCAGCACCCTCGCGAATACGTTTCAACCTGGCAACATCATCCCAGAATGTAATCAACGAGACCCGCATACCGGCGTCCTGCAAGCGGGCCCGAAGATTTGCAATCTGCGTACTCTTCCCTGCCCCGTCGATGCCAGAAAAACTTACAAATTTACAAAGCGTGCTGTGGTTCTGATTCTGCATCATTACGCTCCTACAAACCCTTCGAAGTGGTACTTCAATCTGCGTTCCGTTTAAGGTCGGCTGGGACTTCCGGCTGACAGGGCGACAACGGTTCCAACGGCAACGCAAGCGCCAACGATTAGCCCGACCCGAATGAGAAAAGACCGCGACCTTTTCTGCTTCGCCGGTGCAACTACAGCGCCTGCGGGCCTTGAAGCTGCAATCCCGGTTGCCTTTTGATACGGTGCAGCGGCTGTACCTACTGGATTCGAATTATTATTCTCCTGTTGCTGCGGAACCGACGGCAACGCTACCGATGCTTGATGTTCTTGATCGACATCGTTGGAACTCGATGATGTGGAACTGATGGAGGTTGCCGCTGGCTGCGACATCGTTGTATTCGCGTTACTCGTGCCGCTATCGGAGCTCCCGGTCGGCGCGGCGGCAGAAGATTGCGTTGGTTGGCCTGATGGCACCGGCAGCGGCCGCCTGCCGGCCGCTTCGGCGAACGGCACCGCCAGAAAAATCACCAGGCACCCTGCGATTTGTCTCTGTTTCCAACTAGATGAGATTTTCATGCATTCTCCTCCACCCCCATGTCAACAATCCTATGCAGAATGACACCCTGTGCAGCGAGTCAAGCTGCGCTCTCCGGCTGCGTACGACTGTCTTTAGACGTGGACGACTGAGAGGACTCTACGGCAGGAGGCCGATGAAAGCTGCTGACCGCGCTCGCCGTTGTGTCGTGAATATCGAATAAACGGTGCGCTCCGAAGGTCTGCAGGGCGACCCCAGATGAAGAACGCAAGCCAGACAGCTTTATGTCGCCATTTCTCTTCATCGCTTCCTCCAGGCAGCACAGCAGCAGCTCAATTCCAGATTTGTCCAAATGGTCGACGTTAGAACAATCGAGCACAACAAACGGGCGTTCAGCATCGATACAGAGATGCATATCGCGCAGGAAGGTCTGCCGTTGCTTTACACTTCTGATTTCCGGCAGTTGCATCACCGCAACAGTACGCTTGCCAATTGTCATAATCTTCCCCCTCCTTGATTCGGAACTTCAACTTTCACGCCGCAACAAGACTGACTTCATCCGGAGCTTTCCAAGAGGCGAGTTAGCTCGGCTTTGGGACTATGCACGGCATTTTTCATTACGTTGATCCCGTACCGGAAGAGTGTGCCCAGGTTCGTGTTGTACCAACAGCACTCCATCATCCGCGGCGACAATCCGCACAGGAAACGAAGCTTGTTCACCCTATTCGGCGAAGCCAGCATGGCTGATACCAGGCGATGGTTGCCATCCAGTATGGTAAGTGGCTCAGTCTCGCTTACTCCGATCAGCACAACTGGGCCAATGCCGTGATCCTCTTCGCCGAGTCTCTCCCCGATCTCATGAAGCTTTGCTAGGAACTGATCGTCGATCACGCTCTCACGTCGGCTCATGCTCTCCGCCACCTCGATGATTGAGAAATAACCCTCCGCAATTTTTCGCCACTGAGCGCGAGGGAACACTCGAATCTGGCTCAGATCAGACGTCGTCACCTCCATCTCATACCATTCCGTTCCAGACGGCAACTCATTCCACAATGCGCGATGCCGCAGGAAGAACAGGGCGCGCCGTTTGGCGTTCTCAGTCGCATTGTTCAGGTCGGGGTTTAAGACAATGTCACGCAGCGTCTCGTGATAGTCGCGGAAGACGGGATTGGGAAAGTCGCTCTTGAGAAAATTTGCAATCACTTCATCTTCGGAAGCACGTCGAAGCAATCTGACAGGCTGGAAGATGCCGTGTTCTTGATCTCTGTACGGATCGCTCAACGCATTCATCAGGAACGGCAGAGCGACAAGTACAAGGAGAACCGACATCAGCACCAGTTGCACTAAGATGACCTGTCGCAAAGAGGAATGGAAAAGGCAGATCGCCGCGATCACTACACCGCTGAACAATAACTGAACCAAACTGGTGTTTGCGATCTTGTATGACATCTCGTAAGTGATGATCACAGCGCTGAGGGAATACACAACGGAGGTGATGGCATAGAGAGCCAGCAGGTAGGAGAGGCCGTGCGGCCCAGCAATTTCAAACTTTGCTCCAAAAAAGTATTTCCAGATCCAGTCGGGCGCCAGGCGCAGGCCCAGGGCCAGCACCGACCCCATCGATAACACCAGCATTAGAGCCGATGCGATGACGGTAAGATCTTTCCTCTCCTCGTTATTTGTGCCCGCCACCAGCGGGAACATGCTGTTGACGACAGCCTGGGAAAATGAAAAAACTACTCGACCTACCATAGCTACTGCTGCATAGAGCCCAGCTTCTCTGAGAAGAAAGAAATGCTTTACAAGGACGATGTCGCAGTTATTGATGAGCATCTGGCCGGAGAAAAAAACCACCGCCTGAGACATTTCTCGAAGCGCATAGGAGCGGCGAATCGGGCTCGGAATCCGAGCCGCGAGGCTAGGCCGAATTGTGAGGTAAGCGGCAATAACGGCCGCCGAGTTGGCTGCGATAACGCCACGAACCCCAAACCCAAGAAGAATTAAGAGAACCGACCCCCCCAGCCGCATCAGGCCTTCAAACACCAGATTGCCAGCCAGACGACGGAATCCATAGGCACCTTGTACGTAGCCTCTCCGACTTCCTAGGGGAATGTAGAACGCCACTCCGATGGCGAGCAGAATAATCAGGACGGGATCATTGAGGTTGAGGTAGCTTGCGATCAATCGATGAAACAGCAGCAGTAGCGACGCCATGACAATGCCACAGGCCCAGGAAGCCCCATGGAAAGCGCGATAACCGGCGGACTTGTCCTCAGGAGTTCGCTGTTGCGCAACGATCTTGGCGGAAATAATCTGAAAGGAGAGCGTGACCGCCGAAACCAGCGTCAGCAGCGTGTAGACGGCGGTGGCGTTGCCGAAGCCGTTGGGGCCGAGAAATCGGGCAACTGCGATGTTATAGACGAAATTGCTCGCAGTAGCGAGGCCCGAGCCGGAGAGTAATACGACGCTCCCTGAAAGAATACGGGATCGCAGAGCTTTCGATTTCTGTTTCGCACTATTCAACTTTTTTAGACTCCAATGACAAACCGGGCAAAATCTGTCGAACTCCACCTGCATGGGCCTGGGGCGGCCCGGGGAGCTCGACGCGTGCTTCAATTCCGCAATAACTGACTTCGATGCGCAAAGGAACGTTGTGGCTGCTCGGGATTAAAGGCAATCTGTCGAAATCGCGACAACCTCGCTATCCCTATTTGCTTCTAATAGTTATTCCTATGTTACGTCGTACTGGCACTGCCTTATTCTTGTTCCTTTTTCTTGCCGGCGGATGCTCCAGGCGTGGGACCCCTCAGCCTGTGCAGCTGAAATATAAGGCCACCGGCCGGTCGCCCGAGATTCTGGCCCTGTATGAAGCCTGGTTCGGATTCTCCAAACACATCAATCCCGGCTATTCATCGCACGATCCTGCGGTGATTCGCCGCCAGATCCAGCAGGCGAAAGGAATGGGAATTTCTGCGTTTGTGGTGGACTGGTATGGAGACCGCGAGCCTTTTATCGATCAAAGTTATTCGTTGATGCAGACGGCGGCCGCCAAAGAACACTTCCACGTCGCCATGATGTATGACGAAAGCGATATTGAAGATGGCGCAACCGACGAAGCCATCGCCGATTTCACCATGTTCCATGATACTTATATGTCTCCAAAGTCCCCTGGACATGAGGCCTACCTGACATACCAAGGCCGCCCGGTCATCTTTATTTGGCCGAGGAGCCGGCACACCAACTGGAATCAGGTGAGGGCCGTCATCAATAAGTGGAAACCCGCGCCGCTGTTAATCGGGCTCAATCCACCCGGCAAGGATGCCGACGCCTTTGATGGCTTCTACGCCTGGATCAATCCGGGACCCGAGGGTTGGGCTGCGGATGGCAGCCATTGGGGACAGCAATACCTCGCCAAGTTCTATCAGACGATGGGATCGAAATATGCGGACAAGATTATTGTCGGGGGCGCGTGGTCTCAGTTCAACGATAGTAAAGCCACATGGAGCCTGAATCGACACATGTCTGCGCGTTGCGGCCAGACCTATCAGGACACGTTTAACCTCTGGAAGAAGTACTTTCCTGCGGATCAGCCGATTCCCTTTCTCATGCTGGAAACCTGGAACGATTACGAAGAAGGGTCGGCGCTAGAACCCGGCATCCCTGCATGCGGAAAGGGGTCGCAGGCACCACCCGCCGCAAATCAAGACGCCAATTCACCGAGTGCGATTGAGCACCACTAGCCCACCCGGCGCATCCAAAAAGCATGGGCAAATTGACTGTCAAATGAAATGGTCGCCAGCTGGATGCCGGCGACCATTTTTTCCATTAGCGTTCTCACTTCCAAATCATCGGAGAGCAGCTGCCAGTTAAAATGCACCGAAGCGCAGCATAGCTTCACTTCCCGGCGCTATTATCCTGCCCTCATTTTGAAGGCGATGACCGGCTCCGTCTCCGGGTAATCGAGTACGCCGTCGCCATTCTGATACTCGACGCGTCCTTGAGCATCCATCAGGGCGGGAGCCTGGTAGACCTTGTTGATGATGGAAAGTGGACGACCTCGCACCTCGTCATACACGCGTCCCAGATATTCGCCAAGGACGCCAAGGCACAGGAGCAACATTCCTCCCACCATGAATATGGCGGCAGCCAAAGAGAGTCCCACGGTGTCAATCGAGGTCTTGGCGAGCAGAGCGCAAAACGCAAGAATGGCAACGATGAACGCGGAAACACTGGCGAGCGCGAAACACAGCCGCAGTGGCTTGTAGCTGAAGCTGGTGATGGCATCCATTGCGTACTTGATCCGACTCACGAACGAGAGCTTGCCGTCGCCGGCCAGGCGGTCGTTGCGATCATAGTAGACAACAGCATTCTTGTAGCCGACCCAGGCGCGCAAGCCCGGCAAATAACGATTTCCCTCGCTTAACGAATTGACGGAGTCGACAGCCTGACGATCCATCAGGCCAAAGATACCGGCGTTCAGCGGAATAGGATAATCGGAGAGCGCAGACAATACGCGATAAAAAAGCGGGAACAGTTTGGCGAGAATCTTGCGCCGTTCCTGGCGACTCCGTCTTACGGCAACAACAACTTGAGCACCACGGCGCCACGCATCTACAAGCTGAGGGAGAACTTCGGGGGGGTCCTGCATGTCTCCATCCATAAGGATGACGGCTTCTCCGCGAGCGGTCCGAAGGCCAGCGGAAATCGCGCCCATGTGTCCCCAATTTCGGGACAGATCGACGACGACTACGTGGGGATCGACGCTTTGCAGCTCCCGCAGCAGTTCCAGAGACGAGTCTTTGGAACCGTCGTTCACGTAGACAACTTCCCAATCTTCGTCCACACGACTCATGGATCCTGCCACTGCTTCGTGCAGCAGGCAAACTAATTCTTCTTCGTTATAGATCGGTATTACGACTGAAATCATGGTGCCCCCCCGGGAAAACCCTTCTTTCGAATTGGAAATACCTGTTCGCCTGCCCGACGCTCTTTCAGCGCACTTTGCATTGGCCGGACTGTTTGAACAGGCTCATTACTTTCACCAGTTTTGTCGAAAAT
>JAJYBW010000197.1 GCA_021778815.1 Acidobacteriota bacterium
AATGACCGAGCGCTGCATCAGGAAGGCCAACTCTCCATCGCGAAAGATGGCAATCGCAGGGCTGCTGGGCGGAGCACCCGCCAGATGGCTGCGGACTTTATCCGTGGCTTCGCGATCCTGTCCGGCGAATACGGTGATCTTTTGATCGGGCAGGGTGGGGTGCTGCAGCGACATGCGCACGCCGGGGCGCATCTTGCCCGCCGCGCAACCGCAGATGGAGTTGACGATCACCATGGTGGTGCCGGGCTTGGCCAACGCCTGATCGACTTCCTCCGCGCTGCGTGTTTCCTGGATGCCAGCGCGGGTCAACTCCTCGCGCATCGGAATCACCATAATCTCTGGATACATATTGTTTGCTCCCCCATGCCGTTGTGTCGGCCACTTCCAGTATATCGTTCCCGGGTGGGTTGATGGCTCTACGCCATTTGCCGAAGGTCCTGGAAGACGCATTCTGATCGCCGCGATCGATTGTCCTGCCGCATTCGAAGGGCAACATCGCAGCGCGTTGTATAGTGGAGTTTTCTTGTGTTCGAGACTTGGCAGATTGTAGAGTGACAATAATCGGTTTTCCAAACAATCGACTCATCAGGGAACTGGCACGCCTTTGTTCCCTGCAAGCAATCACAATTGCCAATCTTTGCGTCCAAGCGGCTTGTAAACCCTGGGGGATGAATGCCTGTCTGTAGTTCTCACTGCCATTGGAATAGAGATATCCACGGTAGCGTCTCCGTGAGGTCGATTGCGGGGCAACCGCCAGCGCGCATGCGGATGTCGCCAAGGCCGCTCGCCGCAGCCGGATTTCTGCTGTGGTTCGCCCTGGCCATGTTGATGGCGCGCTCGGCACGGGCGCAGGTCCCGGTCAACTACATCAACGTTGGACATGGTCCAATCCAGGTGGCCGTCAATCCGGTCACCGACAAGATCTACGTGGTCGACCAGGGGCCAATCGGAGTGCTGAACACCCGTTGCGAAGTGCAGGACGGTGATGGATCCGTCACGATTATTGACGGATTGACGGGCAACACCTCTACTATCCCCGTTGGATATTGCCCCGGTAGCATTGCAGTGAACCCGGTAACGAACAAGATTTATGTTGCGAATGACACCAATTCCGCCAGCGCCCAAGTCACCGTTATCGACGGCGCGACGCTGGCGACTTCCACGGTTGATATCGGAGGTTTCCCCATCGATATCGCGGTGAATCCCGTGACGAACAAAATCTACGTGGCCTGCCAGATTGACGACGTGGTGGATGAAATCGACGGCGCCACCAATGCGGTCACGACAATCAACGTGGGGACGAACCCGGCCGACCTGGCCGTGAACACCCATACAAACAAAATCTACGTGGCCGATACTGGAAATGCTTTTAGCACGGGGGAACTGGCCATCATCGATGGAGCGACAGACCACGTCAGCTACGTGGACACGGAACCGTATCCGGCGGCCGTAGCGGTCAACCCAGTAACGAACCAGATCTATGTTCCCTATGGTGGAAGCAGTATATCTGTGGCGGCAGGGTTGGAGATCGTGGACGGAAACACCGAGCAATATCAGACGGCGCACCTGAAGTTTTATCAACCCAGTGCCATCGCATTGAACCCAGCTACAGGAACCGTATACGTCACAGACAGCGCTGGGCAGGAGGTCTATGTGGTGAACTGGCCCTCCATCAACGCGACACCCTCCGTTCAGGTTTTATCCGTGCCGGGGGAGGCGCAGTCATTGGCCGTCGATCCGGTCGCCAACAACGTCTATGTGGGACTGGTTTTCGCGGGCTCCGCAAGCATTATCAATGGCGCTACCAACCAGGTGACGAACGTTCCGTTGACCGGCGCTCCGGGCGCATTTGATCCGGCGGTAGCGGTGAACCCACGGACCGGCAAAGCCTATGTGGTGGCTGAGAGCGATCATGTGGTTGCGGAATTGAATGCGACAGCCCGAGCCAATGTTCAGCTCCCCACCGGCAATACGCCTTCGTCCGTTGCAGTCAATTCCGCGACAAATCGGGCCTATCTCTCCAATTTCAACAGCAGCGATGTTACGGCAATCGATGGCACGACCAATAAGACGTCTACTATCCCGGCTGGTTCAGGGCCCTTCCAGGTGGTATTGAATCCGCTGACGAACAAGATCTACACAAGTGATGAATTTGCGGATCAGGTGACCGTACTCGACGGCAACACGCAGGCGACAACAGCGGTAGCGACCGGAGTACTGCCGCAAGCGCTGGCGATCGATCCGACCACCAACACGACCTACGTCACCAATGGGGCGAGTCGAACCGTGACCGCTATCGCAGGACAAAACAATGCAACCAGTACGCTTGGTCCAACCGGGGCAAATCCAGGCTCACTCGTCGCCGATCCCGTGACCAACAGCATCTACGTCCTGAACTTCGGCGACAATACCGTGACGGTGATGGGCGCAGGCGGAGGCGTGCCCGCGACCCTGCCCACGGGCGCCGGCCCGATCGCAGCGGCCGTGAACCCTGTGACGAACAAGATCTATGTCGCGAACGAGAGCGGCAATAGCGTGACCGTAATTGACGGCGCAACCAATGCCACCACGACGATTGACGGAGGGGATCAACCCACTTCCATCGCGGTGAATGCCGTTACCAACAAAATCTACGTCGCCAACGCGGGTGGGAACAGCGTATCGGTAATCGACGGCGCCACCAACTCCACGACAACCATCCCAGTTGGCGCGCCCCCCTCCTTTGTCGCGGTGGATCCTGCGATCAATGAGATTTATGTGGCGAGCTCCGAAAGCACCAATCTAACAATTATCGACGGCGTCACCAATGCGACTAGTACCGTAGCCATCGGCAACTCGGCCAACTGGCTTGGCGTGAACCTGGCGGCGGATACCATCTATGCGGCGCAGTCCGGCAGCAACACTGCCTCTTTGACTTTCAGGCAGCAGTTGCACGCGGCTATTCCGCTGAAGGCGGCCATCAACCCGCTGCCGAACAATGTGTCCATCACCCCCAATCCTACGTTTACCTTTACGGCCAACAGCACGTTTACTCCCATTGTTACGGTGCCGAACGGCCTTTACTTCCAGGTGGACACAATCAAGGGAGAATGGTCCGCAGCCACCATGACGGGAGCCGGCGCCTTCCAGGGGACAGTCACCAACAAATTGGCGCCGGGAATTCACATCCTGTATGCCTACGCTACGGACGGCCAGGATGCCGCCCAGGCCGACAGTCCCCTGACCAGCAATATCCAGTCGTACACGTTTCTGATTTCGTCCGCAGGCGCGTCGGCGGTTCCCATCAGCACCGCGCCCGGCTTTACGCTGACGGCCAGCACAGCCACGCTTTCCGTCAGTCCGGGTGGAAGCGGCTCCGACACCCTGACCCTTTCGCCCTACGGGGGCTTCCATCAGGCAGTGAGTCTGGTCTGCTCCGGCCTTCCCAGCGGCGCCAGTTGCAGGTTTTTTCCGGAAACGTTCACTCCATCTGGCAGCGGGCCGGAAACTGCTACGGTGATGATGATGACCACGGCAGCGACGAGCCGGAACTCCATGCCGTGGCCGTGGAGCGGTGGTGCCGCGACGCTGGCGCTAAGCCTGTTCTTTTGGCCAAAGAGAAAACGCCTGCCGCAATGGTTGTGCCTGATCCTTTTGTTGGGAGTAGGAAGCATGATGCTTGGATGTGCCGCAGGAAATTCATCGCCCTATGTTCCTCCTACACCGGCGGGCACTCGCCAAGTGACGGTGATAGCCAGATCAGCATCCGGCGCGAGCGCGAGCGCGACCATCGCCCTGAATGTGCAATAACCCCCGGTAAGCGATGCGCCTGTCTTGCGCGTGCCCACCATGCGTGGATGCGCCGATGGAGGTGCGCGGCAGTTGTGCTGACGTGAGTGGGTGGGCGACGTGTGCCTGTGCAGGAGACTTGCATCGCCGGTGACGGCGAGGGCACGCGGTAGAGTAGACGGGAAAGGTCCCGATGCCAATCGCAGAGTTGAACGAAGCAGAAATCCCGGTTGCGAGCGATGAGCCGGTGGAAGAATATCGACGGCGATCGGCCGCGCGAGAGGGAGAAGTTCGCCGCCTTGATCGGCTGCATATCCGGCTGGGGAACGTGCGCTTGTTGCTGGCGACGGTGGCGGTGGTGTTGGCATGGTGGGCGTTTCGATCGCATTGGATTTCTCCCTGGTGGCTGGCGGCGCCGGTGGTTGCTTTCGCGGTGGTGGCCGTGTATCACGCACGCGTGCTGCGAGCACGGCGATGCGCTTTGCGGGCGGTGGCGGTGTATCAGCGGGGACTGGCGCGGATCGAAGACCGGTGGATGGACGGTGGGCAGCAAGGAGAGCGATTCCGCAACCCGCAACATTTGTATGCCGCCGATCTCGACTTGTTTGGACCTGCAGGCTTGTTCGCTTTGTTGTCGACAGCACGCACGCGCATGGGAGAAGACACGCTGTCGTCGTGGCTGCTATCACCCGTGCCGATAGAAGAAATCCGCGAGCGACAGGCAGCAGTGGCCGATTTACGAAGCCGTCTGGACTTGCGGGAAGACCTGCAAGTACTGGGCGAAGAGGAGGGAGCCCGTGTGGCTCCGGACGCATTGCCGCATTGGGCAGAGGCGCCGACGGAACTGCGCGAAGGTTGGTTGCGCTGGGTGGCTCCGCTGCTGATGGTATTGGCCGTGGGCGCGACCGTAGTGTGGGGCGTGTGGAACACATTTCTGCCATTGTTCGCGGTGTTATTGGTGGAAGCCAGCCTGACACGGTGGCTGAAGAAACGCATGCAGGCAATTTTCTCCTCGACAGGGAATACGTTTGAGAGTCTCGACCTGCTGTCGGGCATGCTGGCGCGGCTGGAACGAGAGGAGTTCCACTCGACTCGACTGCTGGCGTTACAAACTGCGTTGACCAGTCACTCCATGAAGGGCTCGGAGGCGATTGCGCGCTTGCGCACAATCGTCGATCTGATCGATTCGCGCGACAACTTCATTGTGAAATTTTTGGATGTGCCGCTGATGTACTCGGTGCAGGTGGCGTTGAGGTCTGAGATGTGGCGCGCGCAACACGGCGCGGCGGTGCGGGGTTGGCTGGACGCGACCGGGGAAATGGAGGCGCTGCTGTCGTTGGCTGCGTACCACTACGAACATCCGGCGGATCCGTTTCCTGAGTTTCTCGACGGCGAGCCGTGCCTTCAGGGGGAGGCGCTAGGGCATCCGTTGATTCCATCGGAAAAGTGCGTGCGCAATGATGTGACGCTGGACGCGGAAACCCGAGCTCTTCTGGTGAGTGGGTCAAATATGTCGGGCAAGAGCACGTACCTGCGCACTATCGGAGTGAACACGGTGCTGGCGATGGCGGGAGCGCCGGTGCGAGCGCGGCGATTGCGGCTGACCCCGCTGACGGTTGGGGCCAGCCTGCAGGTGAACGATTCGCTGCAGGAAGGCAGCTCGCGATTCTATGCGGAAATTACTCGTCTGCGACGGATCTACGATTTGGCGGCAGAAAGGCCGCCGGTGCTGTTTCTGCTGGATGAGTTGCTGCAGGGGACCAATTCCAATGACCGGCGGATCGGCGCGGAGGGAGTGTTGCGCGGGCTGCTGGAGCGTGGGGCGATTGGGATTTTGACGACGCATGATCTGGCGCTGACAGAGTTGAGTGGATTGCCGGAGGGTGCGCTCAGAAACATGCATTTCCAGGATGACCTGGAGGATGGGCGGATGCGATTCGATTTCCAGCTGCGCGCGGGCGTGATCACGAAGAGCAATGGGCTGGAGTTGATGCGGTCGATTGGGCTGAAGGTGTAAAAACCTGCGCAAAGGCGTAGGCACAGGTCGCATCCGGGCCGATGAATTCCTGATTGACAGGGTTTCCCGTGATCGGCGAAGCTTCTGCTAACGACAAGTTGCGCGAATTTTGCGGGAACAAGGACAACGCAGGGCAGCGTCTGATGTGTGTCGGACGGTTCCCTGATTTGTTACCCCTATGTTTTCTCACAATTCGCAGTTGAACCGCTATGATGTAGGCACGTCCCTGTGGAGATCCGAGAAAATATCGTTTTGGCCCCGTACACCACCTTCCGAATTGGTGGCCCGGCGCGTTGGTTTATGGAAGCGACCAACGAAACCGAACTGGCGGAAGCGGTGTCGTTTGCACGCACCAAGAGTGCGCCGCTGTTTGTTTTAGGGGGCGGCAGCAATCTGCTGGTGTCGGACAAAGGCTTTCCTGGCGTTGTGGTTCGAGTGGCGAACCGCGGCATCCGGCAGGGGCTGGAACTGGACTACAACGTGTTTACCGCGGCGGCGGGCGAGGACTGGGACGAATTTGTCTCGACTGTTGTGGAGCAGGATTTTGCCGGCGTGGAATGCATGGCGGGAATTCCGGGCACGGTGGGCGGAACGCCGGTGCAGAACGTGGGCGCGTATGGGCAGGAAGTTTCATCGACCATCGTGGCGGTGCGGGCCCTGGATCGCACGACGTTGAAGATGGTGGATTTTTCCGCCGCGCAATGCCAGTTCGGCTATCGCAGAAGCATCTTTAACAGCACCGGGCGCGATCGCTACATTGTGACGGAAGTGGGATATCGGCTGAAACTGCATGGCGCGC
>JAJYBW010000198.1 GCA_021778815.1 Acidobacteriota bacterium
AGGCTTCTGCAGCGCCGGCAAAGCGCAGGAGGTGCAAACCTTTTTCACCACACATCCTGTAGCAGCGGCGAAAACCGCCATTCAACGCGCTACGGATTCCATCCACGACTGTAGCGTTCTTCGGGCGGCGCAGCAGCCGAAGCTGACGGAGTGGCTGGCAAAGCAGAAGATCTCCAGCGGCGGCATGTAACCCAGCATCGAATCCCACCCTCCGCGAAAAAACCGCGGAGGGTGGGACACCCGAAGTCACTGGATGGATTGAAATAGGGGTAGAGAAGCGGGTCCATCCGCTACTCGCGTCAAAGCCGGAGTTCCGGTCCGGACGACAGCTCTTTCTAACGTCTGCAATGATGCGTTCGCGCTAATAGCCGTTGGCGATCAAGTATTCCACGGTCAGCTCGAAGGGCTGTTCGGTTCCTGCTGGGGGAGCAGCGCGTCGCTCGGCATACTTCGCCATCACGTCGACTTCAATATTGATAGGGCTTCCCGGTGTCAGCGTGTGCAGATTTGTCACTGTATACGTATGCGGAATGATCGCAATGGTGACGGTATTGCCTGCAATTCTGGCGACGGTGAGGCTGATGCCTTCAATCGCAATCGATCCTTTTTCGACGACGTAACGCACGCACTCGTCCGGAATCGTCAGGCGTAGCCACCAATCCGTCGCGGAGCTTTGTGCTCCTGCTACAAGCGGCTGCAAGGCCTGGACAGTGCCGACGCCGTCGACATGACCCTGCACGATATGTCCGCCCAGCGGCGTGCCGGCCACGGTGGGCAGTTCCAGATTCACGATCGATCCAGAATGGAGGCGGGACAGGGAAGTGCGGGCGATGGTTTCGGCCGCCAGGTCGGCGACGAACAGACTGCTTTCAGGATTGATGTCGACAGCAGTCAAGCAGACACCACTGACGGCCACGCTGTCGCCGGGATGCAGCCTATGGACGAGAGACGCTGGACCCGCGACCGTGATGCGGGTCACTCCCTGGCGGTCTTCCAGAGAACGAATGGTGCCGGTAGTTTCAATCAAGCCGGTAAACATTGCGGATCCTTTTCAATCCCACTCAAGCCAAAACGGGTCGCCGCGGCGACGAATGGGGTACACCTGGGAAGCCTTACGCGCTTTCCCAGGGATTGTGGAGATAGCCTTCGACGGCAAAATCTTCTCCCAGCTCATGCAGTTGATAGCTTGTCAGCCGGGTTGCGAAGTAGGTATTGGCCTCGAGAGAGCGAACCACCGGAACCGCCGCGTCTCCATAGATCGCCGGTGCGTAGAAGAGATACAGTTTGTCAACAATCTGCGCTGCCAGGGCCGAGGCGTTAATCTGCGAACCGCCTTCGAGCATGACGCTGAGCATTTCCATGTCTGCCAGCCGCTCCATGACTGCTCGCATCGGAACGCGACCGGTGATGGGATCGGGATCGAGGCGTTCCACGCGAACTCCGCGCTCTTCCAGGGCCTTGGCCTGCCTTGCGGCGGGTTGCGTGTGGAAGACCAGGACATCCTGACTTGCGGTGCGAACCAGTTGCGATTCGACAGACAGTCGCAGTGAGGAGTCGAGCACCACGCGTAGAAATGGGCGGCGGCGTTGTCTACCGCTGCGGTCGGTCAAGAGGGGATCATCATTCAGGATGGTTCCTATCCCGGTAAGGATCGCGTCGGCGGCGTGGCGTAGCTCCTGCACGACTTCTCGCGCACGGTCTCCGGTGATCCAGTGGGTTGAGCCGGAAGGAATGTGATCCTTGCTGGGCGGCGGTGCAATGCGGCCATCCAGTGTCATTCCGGCTTTCAGCGTGACAAAAGGGCGATGGGTGCGGATGAATTTGGCAAAGGCCTCGTTCAAACGACGTGCGGCTGCTTCTTTTACGCCGATGGTCAGCGAAACTCCGGCGGCCTGCAAGCGATCGAGGCCGCGCCCGCTGACTTGCGGATTTGGATCGCGCACGGCGACAACGACACGCGCCACGCCGGCCTTGATGAGCGCGTCGGCACAGGGCGGAGTACGACCATGATGACTACATGGCTCCAGTGTGATGTAGGCAGTTGAGCCGCGCGCCGCCGCGCCTGCCTGCTTTAGCGCAACAATTTCGGCGTGATCCTTGTCGGCGTAGGAATGAAAGCCTTCGCCGATGACATTGCCGTTCTTGACCAGCACGCACCCGGTGACGGGATTGGGGGAAGCGAGCCCGACCGACGCTTCGGCCAGTCCCAGTGCACGTTCCATCCAGAGTTCATCCGAAGTCGATTCCGTGGGAGCCATGTTCCTCGCGACCTTTAAAGGTTGGGTTGCTGGAGCTTACTGTACGCCGTTTGGCGGAGAGGTGTGCCCTCATCCTTCCAACAATGAATCCACGAACGCATTGCTGTCGAATGGGATCAAGTCTCCCATTTGCTCGCCAATCCCGACGAAGCGCACGGGGAGCTTTAATTCCTGGGCAATTGCGATCACGATGCCGCCCTTCGCAGTCCCGTCCAGCTTGGTGAGGACAATACCTGAAACGGCGGCCGCGTCGGTAAACAGACGAGCTTGCTGCAGGCCGTTTTGGCCCGTGGTCGCGTCCATCACCAACAATGTTTCGTGAGGTGCGTCCGGGGAGAAACGTTGTGCGGTGCGGCGAATTTTGTCGAGCTCCGCCATCAGGTTGTTCTTGGTGTGCAGACGTCCGGCCGTATCGACGATCAGCACGTCAATTCCCCGCGTCTGCCCGGCCTGCAATGCGTCGTAGAGTGCTGCGGAGGGGTCGCCGCCCTGACGGGTGCGGATCATCTCGACGCCGGCACGCTGGCTCCAGACCTCCAATTGCTCAATTGCGGCGGCACGAAAGGTGTCGGCTGCGCACAGTAGAACCGACTTTCCCTGGTTGCGGAAATAGGCCGCCAATTTCCCCGTGGTCGTCGTTTTTCCGGTGCCGTTCACTCCCACCATCAAAATGACTTCCGGCTTGGCGCTGACGGTATGTTGCCGCGCGGGAACTGAATCCAGGATTCGCAGCATTTCCGCCTTCAGCAGGCGGCGCAATTCTGCCCCATCGCGAATCTGCTGGCGGGAAGCTTGCTGGCGAAGCGCCCCGATGATTACCTGCGAGGTGGCGACTCCGATGTCGGAAGCAATCAAGGTGCCTTCCAGCTCTTCCAGAGCCGACTCATCGACGGGACGGGCCAGGGACAGCAGGTCGTCCATGCGCTCCTGCAAGCCAGTGCGAGTGCGCGCGACCGCCTGCTTCATGCGGTCCATCAAACCGGGTGTTGGTTCGGGGCTGTTAAAAAGTGACTGCAGCATGAGGTGTGCGAAAGGGCTACACCTTCAGTGTATCAACCTCTCCGGCTGGGACCAGAGAGCGGGATGGCAGCGCATCCTCAGACAAAATACGGACGGGAACGCGAGAGGGTTCCGGAGGTAATGGCGACTTGAGCTCGGGCTCCTCCAAATGTTTTTCCGGAAGCTCGACAAGTCCAGCGGCATAGGCGCGGCAGAAGGCTTCGACAGCCTGCTCGTCGAACTTCTTTCCAGCCATGGTACGGATGATTCGAATGACGTAGGGACCATCCATCGCGTCCTGATAGGTGCGGTTGTGGGTCATGGCGTCGAAGGTGTCGGCCACGGCGATGACACGCGCCATCAAGGGAATCTGGTCGCCCTTCAGTCCGTGCGGGTAGCCTGAGCCGTCCATGGATTCGTGGTGCAGCTCCACGCCAGGCAGCAGGTCGGCAAACTCCGGCACTGGGCGAAGCATCTCTGAGCCCCGGGTAGTGTGGGTCTTCAGGATGGCAAATTCGTCGGGGGTCAGAACGCCGGGTTTCGTCAGGATTTGCTGATCCATTCCGATCTTGCCGATATCGTGCAGCAAGGCGGAGAGGCGAATACGCATGCTTTCTTCCGGCGACAGGCCCAGTTCGTTGCAAATCAAGGTGGAATATTCGGCGACGCGTCCTGAGTGGCCGCGGGCGTAAAAACTTTTCGTGCTCATTGAGGCCGACATGGCTTCGACCAGCCGAACAAAAATGGCATGATGATCGCGCGAAAGCAGTATCCACTTGGCAAGGGAGGTGTCCGGACTTTCATTCATGCCGCTGAGTTCCCGGGCAAGCTCCTCGATTTCAGGGAGTCCGGCGCGGCCCGATCGCAGGATGAATTCTCCCCGCTTAATTGCTTGCAGCGTCTCGAGAAACTGGCGCATGTCCCGCGAAAAGTCCCACGTAACCGCCCAACATTTGACGGACATGCCCCCCGCCGCGATGGCCAGCAGAAGCTTAATGATTCTGTCGCTCAACGCGGGCGAGTGGAAGGCGTTGATCGCCAGCACGACGGACATCGCACCTGCGGCCGCAGGCAGCAGCAGGCTCAAGTAGATCACCCACAGGTGGGGGTTTCGTTTCACCTGGCTGCGGTTGCCGCGATGTAGGGTGGGGGTCATATCCTTAGGTAACCATCTTACCTCTTGAAGATATTACCTTGGGTCGCACCAAATGTGGAAAAAGATCGCGAAACTTTGGGGAGATATCGTTCGTGATCCTAACTTACGTTGCGCAACTTGATCCCGCGCGGGCGCAAATGCGAAGGAGAGCCCAGTTTGGTCAGCGAGATGATTCGTCGCGGCCGGGGCGAGACATCAGTTCCCGCATGGCTTCCTTAGCCGAGATTTGCTCGTGCAGAACGGCGGCGACTTTCTCGGTGATTGGCATCTCGACACCCACCCTGCGGGCAACTCCCAGTGCGGCGTCCGTAGTGCGGACGCCTTCTGCGACTCGGCCATGCATGTCGACCAGGATTTCCTTCAGGCGACGGCCGCTCCCCAACTCCAGGCCCACATGGCGGTTGCGTGACAATGCCCCGGTACAGGTGAGGACCAAATCTCCCAGGCCAGAGAGGCCGGCAAGGGTTTCTCTCCGACCGCCGCATGCGACCGCGAGCCGGGTGATTTCCGCTATCCCGCGAGTGATGAGCGCGGCCACGCTGTTATGGCCCAGCTCCAGTCCATACGTGGCTCCGGCTGCGATGGCGATGACATTTTTCAGCGCTCCGCCAAGTTCGACGCCGACAACATCTTCGTTGGTATACAAGCGCAAAGAGGGGCTGGAGAACTCTTCCTGTACACGAGTTGCGATCGCCGGATCAGAGGAGGCAATGGTGATGGCTGTCGGACTGCCAGCACCCACTTCCTGCGCGAAGGAAGGTCCGCTGAGGACGCCGCAGGGAATCGCCAGGTCATACTTGCCCAGCACTTCTCCCATCACCTGGGTCATGCGCAGGTAGGTGCCGTCCTCTATGCCTTTGGTCGCGTTGACGATCAACTGTTCACTGGTGAGGAGGGGCGCCATGGCGCAGCAGATACTGCGCAGATGCTCTGAGGGCACGGCCAGGATCAGGATTTCAGCATGATCGACGGCTTCTTGCAGATCGGTAGTTACGGCAACAGAGTCGGGTATGAAAAGGCCGGGAAGATAGATGCTGTTTTCGTGGCGTTGACGTATTGCGTCGGCCACCACGCGAGTGTGCGACCACATGGTGACGCTATGACCGCCGCGCTTAGCCAAGACCAATGCCAGCGCGGTTCCCCACGACCCTGTGCCGATAACGCCAATGCGGCTCATGATGCGGCCGAGCTTTCCTTGCTGCCAAAGCGATATTCCGTTCCATGCAGCAAGCGTTCGATATTCTTCCGATGCTTGATGAGGATCACCGCTGGAACGAGGATGGTGCTGGCCATAAAGATGGCTCCCGAACCGTAATCGATGCCAAAAAAATGTTCTCCCGCCCAAACCCAAAGTGGAAACGAGGCAGCGGCTATCATGGAGGCAAGAGATACATAGCGCGTCGCGAAGGTGAGGAGGATAAAGACCAGCAGAGAGGAAAGCGCGGGCAGAGTCGCAAGCGCCAGAAATACGCCCAGAGCCGTGGCCACTCCTTTGCCGCCCTTGCCATGCAGCCAAATAGTGAACACGTGTCCAATCACCGCAAAAACGGCGGCAATGGAGCCTGCGACGACGGCCTGGTGGCCGGAGGCCAAATGGCGCGCGATCTCAACCGCGAGAAATCCCTTTCCAATGTCGAGGATGAGTGTCAGGATACCGAGCCAGCGGGAGCCGCTGCGCAGCACATTGGTCGCTCCAATATTGCCGCTGCCGCTGTCGCGGATGTCTTCCTTTCGAAACAGCCTTACCAGCAAATAGCCGAAGGGGATTGACCCCAACAAATACGCAATCGCCGCTGCAATAAAATCCACTGTCATGTGAGTACTGTTCGAGTGTAGCAGCGGGGCATGGCATTTGAGATGAACTTCCGAATGCGGCGCCTCCGCTTCAATTTTCGACGCTCATGAAGGCTTGGCATCATAGTTCGCCCAGGGCGGTTTCGGCTTAAAGGAATCAGAGGTGAGGCGACGCGATTGGCGCGGCGAGGGTTACATGAATTTGCGGCGGATCATGTCGAGGGCCTGCTGGCTAGCGAACCAACGCACCCGGTCGCGATCTCCGCGAAATTTCCGCTCGCACACATTAATTTCTTTTCCATCGTCGAGAGCGATGTAGACCAGACCGACGGGTTTTTCCTCTGTGCCTCCGGTTGGACCCGCAATGCCGGTAAT
>JAJYBW010000199.1 GCA_021778815.1 Acidobacteriota bacterium
ACCGTGCGGATTGCCGATCCAATCTGCCGGTGGCAAGGATTTGATATACTTTTAACTAACCAGTTAATCAATGATATCGAAGAAGCCAATTCGCCGACGTGAAGACCGTTCTGATCAGACGCAAAAGAGAATCCTTCGTGCCGCCGTGCGGGAGTTCAGTACTCATGGACTTTCGGGGGCACGCACCGATCGTATCGCCGAGTCGGCGAAGGTGAACAAGGCGCTGCTCTACTACTACTTCAAGAGTAAGCAGGGCCTGTATGCGGCGGCTGTAGAAAACGTGGCCGCAAGGGTTGTGGAGAATGCGCTGACGGGATTTGATCCGAAGTATTCTGCCGGTGAAATGCTGCTTCGATCGGCATTGAACCATTTCGATCGCATCCTGACGCAGCGGGAATTTCAAAGCCTGCTGCAACAAGAAATGATCCGCTTTCGAAGCGGTAAGGGTGGATCGATCCCAGTTCTGTTCAGGACTGCATTCGCCCCGTTGATCCAAAAGATGCGCGAAGCTGTGGAAACCGGAACGCGAACGGGCGAACTGTGCCGTATGGACTGGCTGCAGGTGGTGTACTCGATTTTCGGCGCGAATGTCTTCTATTTTCTGAGCGCGCCCATGATGGAGCTGGCGCTGCCGGTTGAGCCATTCGCCCCAAAGGTGTTGAAGCAGCGAAGAGAGATTGCGGTGCAGTTTCTGGGCAGTGCGTTGTTCACTGACCGAGTGGCCGGGGCGAAGCTGGCAGATCGGATCCTTTGCGAGATGCCGATGCCTCGGGTGACGAACGTGCAGGCGAGGATTGAAGACTTTCATGCTCGGAGAAAAACGTTATGAACGCTCGCAACCGCATTTTTATTCTTCTCGGGGTATTATTCGTATTTTCTCTTGGCTGGTATTTGTTTACGGCCAATCGCTCGGGAGATCTGCAGTTGATCGGCACAGTGGACGCGAATGAGGTCATCATCAGCTCGCGAATTCCCGGCCGCATTGAGAAGCTGACCGTCGACGAAGGCGACGACGTGCATGCGGGTGAGCTGATCGCAACCATCCAAAGCGACGACCTGGAGGCGGCGCGGAATGCAGCCAAGGCATCCGCTACCAGCCAGCAATATCTCGTGCAACAGAGCCGCGAAACCGAGCGCCAGATTGGCGGAAGTACTTCCAGCCAAGTGACCAACGCAGAAGCGCAATTGCGTTCCATGCAGGCGGCGGTGGCGCAGGCTCAGGCCCAGGAAGAACACCAGAATGCCGACACCTCCAGGACCGTAGCCTTAGCCGCGCAAGGGGTGATGAGCCTGCAAGCGCGCGATGAGGCGGCCACTTCTCTGCAGGCAGCGAAGGCGGCCGTCGATGCAGCCAAACACAATGTTGCGGCTGCTGAGGCTTCGCTGAAACAGGCGAAGGCCAATACAATTCAAACGCAAGCCCAGACGCAGACGGTGCATGCAACCCGCAGTCAAATGCAAAATGCACAAGCACTGTTGACGCAGGCTCAGGTGGAACTGGGTTATTCGCAGATTGTCTCCCCGATTGCGGGCAAAGTGAACGTGCGAGCGGCGAGACAGGGTGAAGTGGTTGCCGCAGGAACGCCGATCGTGACCATTACCGATCTGACGCAGACCTGGGTCTATGCTCCCCTGCCGGAGACAGAAGCGGATTCCGTGCAATTAGGAGACATGCTTCGGGTAGTGATGCCTAGCGGCGCAACCATGCGAGGGAAAGTGATTGCAAAGGCGGCCGAAGCGGATTTTGCGACGCAGCGCGACGTAAGCCGCCGCAAACGCGATATAGAAACGGTTCGCCTGAAATTGCTGATCGACAATCCGGAAATGCGCTACGTACCCGGAATGCTGGCTGAGGTCTACATTCCAAAGGACAAGCTGGTGAAGCGATGAATGACGGCACATCCAGCGTTGCCATCTCCGTCGAAAAGATCGTGAAGCGCTATGGCGATTTCACAGCCGTTGACGGCATCACGTTCCACGTGGATGATGGAGAGATTTTCGGCCTACTCGGTCCGAATGGCGCCGGCAAAAGCACGTTGATTCGCATGATGACCACGTTGACTCCAGTGACCAGCGGTCGAGCCGTGGTCTCCGGTCATGACGTGTCGCGCGAACCGGACGCTGTTCGACGGACCATTGGCGTGATTCCGCAAGCGCTGACCAGCGACATCGACCTGACTGTCGATGAGAATCTTTCGATTTACGCCAAGCTATACGAGGTTCCGAAAGCAGAGCGCGAGAAAAACATCAACGAACTGCTGGAGGCAGTCGACCTGGTGAAATGGCGGGGTGCGCAGACCAAGACTCTTTCTGGTGGCATGCGACGGCGGCTGGAGATTGCTCGCGGTTTAGTTCACAATCCTCGCATTTTCTTCCTGGATGAGCCGACGACGGGACTTGATCCTGTATCTCGCGTCGCGGTTTGGGAGATGCTGAATCATTTGAAGGCGACGCGAAACCTGACCATGCTGTTGACCACGCACTATATGGATGAAGCGGATCGCCTGTGCGACCGTATTGCAATCGTCGACCACGGAAAACTGGTGGCTCTCGACACTCCGATGGCGTTAAAAGCCAGCGTCCC
This sequence comes from Acidobacteriota bacterium, assembly GCA_021778815.1. GTDB lineage: Bacteria > Acidobacteriota > Terriglobia > Terriglobales > Acidobacteriaceae > JAKAAZ01. Next base: position 2,585 of record JAJYBW010000199.1, read on the forward strand.
TGGAACGAACGTCGTGGAGGCTCAATTCACTCAGGAGTCCGCGGAATGGCCTGCTCGATTGAAGCAGCTGTCCGGAGTCACGTCGGTGGAGTCGCAAAGCGCAGGCATGTACCGTCTGCTGACATCGAACGGCTCGCAGACCACGACGGAGCTGGTGGAGATGGCCACCCAGAATGGCGGCACGATCAAATCGCTGAGTGTACAGAACACAACCCTCGACGATGTCTTTGTTCACTACACAGGACGCCAGCTTCGCGACGAACAGGTAAAAGCGCACGGCTTTGTGATGCCGCCGCGACCGGGGATGCAGCCATGACGCGAATGATGGCGATTGTTGAAAGGGAGATGCGGAAGTTTTTCCGCTCGCCAACGTTGATGATGGTGTCGATGATGCTGCCGCTGGTGCAGTTGGTCATTTTAGGTAATGCGATCGGCGGCCATATTACCGGGGCGAAGGTGGGGGTGGTGGATTATGACCACGGTTCGCAGGCACTGAAAGTTCACGAAGCATTTAACGATGTCGCCGCGAATATCCGCACATTCAGCACTATCGACTACCAAGATGAAAAGAAGGCCCGCGAGGATGTGCGAACGGGAAAACTGGATGCCGCGGTCATTATTCCAACGCAGTACTCACGGCGCGTGCTCGCCGGCGATTCCCCGCACATTGGCCTGGTCGTGGATAACACCGATTTGACAACGAGCGGCAGTATCGAAGCGGAGATGCAGTCGCTGGTCGATGCCTTGAATGCACCGGTGATCCAACCCTCAGTGGTGAAGAACATCGCGCTGGAGATTGTGGAACTGTATCCCTACGTGGAATACATGAAGTACCTGCTGGCCGGTTCCATCGCGCTGGCCATGTACGTTGCCGTCATGATCGGCGGAGGCATGCTGTATATCGACGACAAGGCACGGGGAGTGCATGAAGGCTACCTGGTTACACCGATCACCAAGTTGGAATTGGTCCTGGGGTTGAACCTGGCAGGCACGATTAAAGCCGTGATGTCGGGCATTTCCCTGACTGTGATTGGGTCGCTGCTCGCCGGACTGGGCTCCATTTTTCATCCAGTCACAGACCTTTTGTTATTGCTGTTGATCGTTTCCACCTCGATTGCATTTAACGGCATGATGTTCCTGATGATGGTCCGCGTGGAAGATCCACTGGTGCCACGTGCCATGTTTGGCGTACTGAACACGCTGCTATTTTTTCCCAGCGGTGCGATTTCTCCGGTGAAGGGATTTCCATCGTGGCTGCGCTCGATCGCAGTGATCGATCCATTTTCATATGCGGTTCACGGCTTTAAGGCGGTGCTGCTGAAAGATGGCGGTATCCAGGCGATCTGGATGGACTTGCTGTTCCTGTTCGGATTTGGAATCGCTTGCCTGCTGGTGGCCACAAAATTATTCAAGCGCACGTTGTAGCTGCCCATGCCGGATTGCGCGAGAACTACGCCAGCGGCGAGCGCACAATGGCACATCCCGCCTTGACAAGCACCGCCTCGATCGCCGCACCGATTCGAAGCAGTTGATGATCTCTGCCACTAGGCGCCGCGAGCATGAGGCCGACAGGGGCTTCGCCGGGCAGATGGCAAGGGATCGACAAAGCGCAGCCATCCAGAAAATTGAAGATGCTGGAATTACGGAGCATCATCGCGTTTGCCTGCATATATGCGGCATCATCCGATACCAGGCCGGAGATGAGCGGAGCAATTCGCGGCACAGTCGGCAAAAGCCAAACGTCGGACTCCGTGAAGGCGCGCTCCGCATCGGAAATAATTCGGCGGCGAGCACGGATCAATTCCACATATTGCCCCTCAGAAATTTCTTTCCCACGCAGTATGCGCACCAGTACTCGGGGATCGTAGAGTTCGCTGTGCGCAGCGATGAGTTGACGATGCCACGCGTACGCTTCAAAAGCTGGAATTCCGCCGTTGGCATAACAGCCGGGGATCTCATCGAGAGCCGCGAATCGAACTTCTCTCAGATTCGCGCCAGCATTCGAAAGGACGGATACTGCTACTTCAAATCGCCGCGCAACATCGACATCCAAATCGTCGAGAACATACCCCTGCAATACACCCAGACGCAATTGCGTTACGTCGCTGGGAATCAACGGCGCATATGGATCACCGGATAATACAGCATCGATCCGAGCACAGCAGGCGACCGTCGGCGCGATGGGGCCAACCGAATCCAGGCTTCTGGACAGCGGCAACACGCCTTGCATCGGGATGCGACGCGCAGTTGGTTTGAATCCGGTAAGGCCGCAAAGTGCTGCGGGGATGCGCACCGATCCGCCAGTGTCGGTTCCGATGGCGGCCGCGGCCATGCCGTCTGTGACAGAGATGGCAGCACCCGAGGATGAACCACCGGGGATGCGTCCATTGATTCGATCGTATGGATTGCGAGGGGTTCCGTAATGTGGGTTGAGCCCCAGGCCGGAGAAAGCAAATTCCGTCATATTGGTTCGGCCCACCAGGACCGCACCCGCATCGCGCAGGCGCGCGACTGCCGCTGCATCTCTTGTGGCGGGCGGTGCGTCGGCGAGCACGATCGAGCCCGCGGGTGTCGGCTCACCGGCAACATCGAACAAATCTTTGATAGAAATTGGCAACCCGAGAAGCAATCCTAGCGCGCCGCCCGCACGACGCCGTTTATCCACCAAGTCTGCTGTGCGCAACGCGGAATCAGAGTCGATTCGGGTGAACGTGCGTGCTCCCTGACCGGAGATATCGACTGCCGCCGCAAGGCACGTCTCGACCAACTCCCGGCTGATTGCCTTGCCGGACGCCAGTTCGGCGATCGTTTTCGCAATTGGACTGAGTCCCACTACGTAATCATCCTGAAGAAATGTTTTGGCACATGCTTACAATGCTTATGTCTAGAAAAAAGTCTGCACCACATCGATGATCTGATAGCTAGCGTCCAGCACTGGAAGATAGCGCCACTTGTCGAAGGTCAAACATGGATGGGAAATATCAAGCCCAATCATGTCGCCCACCCGGACATCCTCACCCTCGGAGATTTTCATAAAAGCGTGCTGATCCATCATGCGGATGAGCTCCCAGTGGCTGGGACAGGCGCGAGGAGCGGCCTGGCCTGGCCGATAATGCAGGCTGGGAGTTGGCAAGCCGGCATCGAAGGCAGCATCGCGTTTGCCCAGGGTGAGAATCGCTGTTTCTTTTTCTGGAATCGATTGCACGTAAGCCCAAAGTTGTAGGGCGGGCAGCAGACCGGAATGCATCTTCTTCGCGATGGGATTTCTGGTCAGGATCTTATTCTGAGCCTGACGATAGACGCCCACATCATGCGTGAGATAGCAGCCGGGACGCAAAACAATCTCGAGCGGGTATGCGATGTCGGCGGTGGAGAAAACTTCTGCCACCACGTCGTACCATGAAGAACCGGCGCCGGAGAGTATCGCTGGATTGCGGTCGAAGTGATTTCCTTTAGCGAGCTTGGCGGCCAACTCGACGGCATGATTCAGGAAAGCTCGAATCGCGGTTTCGTCCTGCAGCACCCCCTCATACAACTCGACGCCGCAGACGGCGATGGCATTTCGCCACGGATGAAGCGCGGCCAGCAGCTCGTCGAATTGCTGCGGATTGCGAATGCCGGCGCGCCCACCGTTCACACCCAACTCGATCAGGACATTCAGACGCTGATGATGAGTGGAGAAGAATTCTCCCAGCTGCGACGCTTGTTGCGCTGAATCGACGAGGCAATAGAATTCAAATTTCTGGTCCCGCAAGAGTCGCGAGACAATTTCCATATTCTGTTGTCCGACCAATTGGTTGGCCATCAAAACGCGGCGAACACCATGCTCATAGGCGACCCGCGACTGATGCGCCGTTGCCAGGGTGATCCCCCAGGCGCCGGTTTGCAGTTGGCGCGCGAAAAGCGCAGGGGCCATGGTGGTTTTTCCGTGTGGAGCGAGGTTGACGCCGTAGGCTTGAATGAATTGCTGCATCCACGCAAGGTTGTGCGCC
>JAJYBW010000200.1 GCA_021778815.1 Acidobacteriota bacterium
TGCCCAGCGCCCGCAGGGCATGCGCCGCCATCTCTTCATGCGTTCGCAGAATCTCGGCTCTTCGCTCTTCCGTCAGAGTCCGAATACTCCCCGCGACTGCCTCGTGGGTACATCGCGGCAACAGAACATCCGCCGCGCCTTTGGTCAGCAGCGCGCAAGGTTCGAACAAGCTGCGGTCTTCTTCGGCGATAGATTGGTGCAGCGTGCTCATGCGCTTGCGTTCTGAAGAAAATGGAATCTCGCTCAGTCGAGGGTAGCGCCGGTTCCATTCGCCCAGATCGATTCCTGCCCGGACGGCCGCCATGAGCAACGCGGCCTCCGTGGAATCACCTTGCACCTTCGGACCTTCGTCCGTCTGCTGCAGCGCGGCGTTATTCACCAGGGCAGCCGCCTGCAGCGTGGCGATCAGCTCACCTTTCAATGGCTCGGGCACTTCGCCTCCCCCCGCCAACGTCCAGGAACCGCCGGACGCATAGCCGGTCGCGGAGGTCGTGGCGCGGCCCGACGCCGTGACCACCAGGCGCACGGTCATTTCGTTCAGTGTCATGGTGCCGGTTTTGTCAGAAGCGATCACCGTCGTTTCGCCCAGAGTCTCCACTGCAGTCAGGTGACGAATAATCGCTCCGCGACGCGCCATCCTCTGTACACCCAGAGCGAGCACAACGGTGACGACGGCCGCCATACCTTCCGGCGTAGCTGCGACCGCAAGAGCGACGCCAAACAGCAGCGCGCGAAGGATCAGGTCTCCGTCGTGTATCCCGTGCAGCAGCAGCAGCGTTGCCACCACCACAACGGCAATGACGACCACGGCCACGCCCAGCCTCTTCCCCAGCCGCTCCAGCTCCTTCTGCAGCGGAGTTTCCCGTTCCTCCGTCTGGTGCAGGAGCGCGGCAATCTTTCCGAACTCCGTGTGCGTTCCGGTGGAAGTGACCAGTGCCCTGGCGTGACCGCTGATGGCAATGGTGCCGGAAAAAATCATGTTGTGGCGATCGGACGGAGCCGTGTCGTGGGGCAACGCTGCCGTGGTTTTCAATACCGGCAGACTCTCTCCGGTGAGCGCTGCTTCCTGTGTGTGGAAGGCAGTCACTTCCAACAGACGTGCATCGGCCGCAATCCGGTCGCCCTCGCGCACGATCAGCAAATCTCCGGGGACCAGTTGGTTCGCTTCGATGCGCTGCACTTGTCCGTCGCGCACCACGGATGCCTCAGCCGGCGTCATGGAACGCAGCGCCGCCAATGCCCGATCCGCACGCTCCTCCTGCAGAAAGCCGAAGACAGCATTCAGCAGGAGGATAGCGAAGATGGCCAGCGCTTCGTACGGCAGAGTCTCCGCATGTTCCAGCCACCACACCAGCAGCGACACGGCTACCGCGGCCAGCAGCAGATAGACCTGGGCGTTGCGGAACTGACGCAGGAAGCGCAGGATCGCCCGCCGTTTCGCAGGGCTGCGCAGCGCATTGGGGCCATACTGTGCGAGGCGATTCCGAGCCTCCTGCGAACTCAAGCCCAGTTGGAGATTTCCGTGATAATCCGCCAGGGCCTGCGCCGGACTCAGTTCGTGCGGCACGTCACGGTGTTGATGTAGCGCCTCTGCCATCCGAGTTCCTCAGGGATTCTGCGATTGCGGTTGTCTTTGCAAGACACATGACAAGCGAACAGGTTCATTATTCGCGAATTCCAACGAATTCGCTGTGATCTCGCTGTGGCGCGTGCATGATGACTGCGAATGAGATGCCGATAGCGACCGCCGGTGACATGGAAAGATGCCCCCGTGATTCGAATCACTGCGATTCCCAGCGCGAGGCATGACGATAGATGTGTCTGGAGTGAATCGATGGGTACGCTACCGTCCAAGGTCGGACCCGTCCCCGAGCTGGTCAATCCCAGCCCCGTGCAGAAAACTGTACATCGTGCACCGGCGAAGTGGCAGCGGTGGGCAATTGTCACGGGCCTGGTTCTCGCTCTGACGGCGGGTGGTCTCTTCTGGCGCAGCCACCGGCAAAATTCAATTGTCTACGAGACGGTTTCCGTGGAACGGGGCGTCCTGCAGGCGAAGGTCACGGCGACCGGGAACCTGAATGCGGTCGTCGAGGTCATGGTCAGCAGCCAGGTTTCCGGAAACATCAAGGCGCTCTACGCGGACTGGAACAGCCGCGTGAAAAAAGGGCAGCTGGTGGCGCTCATCGATCCGGAGGTCTTTCAGGCGCAGGTTGACCAGGCCAGCGCTTCCTCGCGCTCCGCGCACTCCTCCACCTTAACGGCGGAGGCTCAGCTGGCCAAGGCACGGGCCGATCGAAGCGCGGCGGTGGCCAACGAAAAAAATGCCCAGGCGCTCGCCGCAAAAGATAGGGCCAATCAGGTGAATGTCAAAGCGCAGTGGGAACGCGCGCAGAGACTGTTCGCGGAAGGCATCCTGGCCCAGCAGGATTACGACACGACGCAGTCAAATTACGGATCAGCGAATGCGCAGGTGATCGCCGATCTGGCGACGATCCTGGCGGCGCAGGAAAATGTTCGCTCCGCCGAGGCCTCGCTGCAGGTGGCGGAAAGCCAGTTGAGCGCTGCCGGGGAGCAGGAACGCGAGGCCTTAGCGTTGCTGCGCCAGGCACAGATCAATCTCGATCGAACACGCATCACCGCGCCCGTCGATGGAACCGTCGTCGCACGCCGCATGGATGTGGGCCAGACCGTGGCCTCGACGCTGAATCCGCCGACCATCTTCGAAATTGCGCAGGACCTGACCAAAATGCAGGTGGACACCAACGTCGATGAGTCGGACATCGGCAGAATCGGAGCGGGCCAGCATGCGACCTTCCTCGTGGACTCCTATCCGAATACCGTTTTTCAGGGAGTGGTGGCCGAGATACGCAAGGCGCCCATCGTCACGCAGAATGTGGTGACCTACGATGTGGTGATCTCCGTCGATAACTCCGATCTGCGGCTCTTTCCCGGCATGACCGCCAACGTGACGATTCTGACGGCGAAGTTGGACGACACGTTGAAGGTCCCCAACTCGGTCCTGCGATTTCGACCCTCCACCGCCGTCCTGAAGAAAAATGGACTGTCGCCGGCAGGCCCGGATGCGTCGCAGGTCTACGTGCTTACCGGCGGGAAGCTCAAGTCGATGCCGGTTACATTCGGACTCTCGGATGGCCGGTATACGGCTGTTTCGTCCGGCGAAATTCAGCCAGGGGAACAGGTTGTCGTCAGAGCGACGACGAAGGAGGATTCGTCCAACGGAACGCAGTCTCCTGCAAGGCCGATGATGCCAAGGATGTAAGGAGAGCGATGCCGGAACTGATCGAAACAAGCGAGCTCACCAAGACCTACAGTCTGGGGGAAGTGACGGTCAATGCTCTGCGCGGCGTTACGTTGACGGTGGAGCGGGGTTCGTTTGTCGCCATCATGGGGGAGTCTGGCTCTGGGAAATCGACTCTGATGAATCTTCTTGGATGTCTGGATCGCCCGACCTCGGGACGCTACTGGCTGGATGGGACCGCAGTGGAAGGGCTGGATCGCGACCGGCTGGCGGAGATCCGCAATCAGAAAATCGGCTTCGTCTTTCAGAATTTCAATCTTCTGCCGCGCATGAGCGCCAAAGAGAACGTGCAGTTACCGTTGTTGTATCGAGACGGCGAGCCAATCGATGACGAGGAGCGCGCGCTGCGCGTGCTGGCACTGGTGGGGCTGGCAGGAAGGGAAGACAGCCTGCCCACGCAGCTTTCCGGAGGCCAGCAGCAGCGGCTGGCGATCGCACGGGCCCTGATCAACCAGCCGGAAATTCTGTTGGCTGACGAGCCCACCGGTCAACTCGATTCACACACCAGCGCCGAGATCATGCACATCTTCCAGCGGCTGAATCAGACCGAGGGAATTACCGTGATCGTGGTGACCCATTCCGAGGAGGTGGCGCGCTTCGCGCACCGAATCATTACCTTTCGCGATGGAAGGATCGAAGGCGACCGCAGAGACCTGGCCCCGTTCGCAGATGCTGCGGAGACCCGGGCGCAGATGGTGGAGGTGTCGCCGTGAAGCGCCTGAGGTCCGCGATGCGCATCGCGTTTCGGGCGCTGCAGGTGAACAAACTGCGCTCCGCGCTGACCATGCTGGGCATCGTGATCGGCGTAGCGGCGGTGATTGCGACGGCCGCCATCGGTTCCGGAGCCAAGCAGCGGATTCAGCAGCAGATTGCCAGCATTGGCAGCAATATCATCATCATCATTCCCGGCAGTCTCACCAGTTCCGGCATGCACATGGGTACCGGCAATGCGATCAGCCTGACAGAATCCGATGCGCGTGAGCTTTCCCTGCAATGTCCTGATATCGCGCAGGCCGTGCCCGTAGTGCGGGGCGGTGCGCAGGTCGTTTACGAGAACAGCAACTGGGCCACCATTCTTTTTGGCACCACCCCCGGTTTTCTCCAGGTGCGCGATATCTCGGTTGCGGATGGCGCGCCCTTCACGCAGCAGGATGTCGACTCGGCAAGTAAGGTGGCATTGTTGGGTCCCACCGTGGTCACAAACCTGTTCGGCGACATCAACCCGATCGGCCAGTCGATTCGCATCAAGAGCGTTCCCTTCACAGTGGTGGGCGTGCTCGCACGGAAAGGCCAATCCCCGACGGGCCAGGACCAGGATGACGTGATTCTGCTGCCCGTTTCCACCGCCAAGCGCAAAGTCATCGGCATCAAATCGGCCAATGCCGATGCGGTGGACGCCATTATGGTGCAGGCCAAAGCCGGCGAACGGATTGATGTCACCCAGGAAGAAGCCAAAGCCCTGCTGCGGCAGCGTCATCACCTGATGCCGTCGGAAGAAGACGACTTCTCCATCCGCAATATGCAGGAGATCTTCGCTGCGCAGGCCGCTTCCTCTCGCATCATGTCCATCATGCTGGCGGCGGTGGCTTCGGTGTCTCTGGTGGTCGGCGGCATTGGCATTATGAACATCATGCTGGTTTCAGTTCGAGAGAGAACCCGCGAAATTGGCCTGCGCCAGGCTGTTGGAGCCAAGACTCGCGACATTCTCACCCAGTTTCTGGTCGAGGCCGTCACGCTTTCGATTGCCGGTGGGTGCGCTGGAATCGTTCTCGGCATCGGTGCGTCCGTCATCATTTCTGCGCTGGCGAACTGGAATACGGTAGTGAGCCCGGGCGCGGTGCTGCTCGCGGTTGTTTTCTCAGCTCTGGTGGGAATCGGCTTTGGATATTACCCGGCCCGAAAAGCAGCCTATCTCGATCCCATCGAAGCGTTGCGTTCGGAATAGAACCTGTCTCCTGCACTCGAGATTGCGCGATATGTCTGGGTGGGAGTCACAATCAAAGCGGGTCTCCGGTGGTTGGCCGCTGCACCAGAGGGTCGATGAATTTGCTTCGAATTCTAGCGACCGCGCATGGCCGCGCACGAATCATTCAATGATGCGTGGCCGCGATCCTTGCATAGATCCCAATCAGAGTCGCCGTTTCCAGGATGTGTCTGCGCATGGCGGCTTCCAATTGCTTCTGCGTTGCGCCAGGTCTCAGTCGGAGCATCGTATTCAGCGCGAAGAGCGTGGCAACATAGCGGTGAGTTCCTGAAGGCGGGCACGGGCCCATGTACCCAATTTGGTCGGCGTCGTTTTTGCCCTGCATTCCAACCCGGGCAACGTTTCCCTGCCGGGGTATGTTCTCCACCAGCCGGTTCAATTTCGCATCCATGTTATAGATCACCCAATGCGTAAAGCCGCCTCGGATGGGCGCATCTGGATCGTGAAGTATCAATGCGAATGACTTGGTTTGCGCCGGCGCACCTTTCCAGGCCATCTCCGGGGAAATGTTATCGCCATCGCATGTATACCGGGCAGGGATCGCTCTCCCTGCCCTATAGGCTGAACTCTTCAGTTCCATCGATCTACCCTCCGAGCGGTGCGGCGCTGTGGATCGAAAACCTAACGTCGCTGTCCACCCGACCAGGCTGGAATACCTTGCCTGTTTCTCAGCGTGAGCTCGGTGTCGCCCTTCTTAATCGTGCGTGCAATCAGCGTTTTCACATTGTCCAGCCGAAGCTTCGACCCGGTGACTTCCACCTGATCGCCTTTGGCGATTTCAAATTTCTTCTGCGCCAGAAACCAGGAGGGGCCAATATGCACATCCAGCACTTCATCCGAGGTCTTGAGCTGCAGGTGGATTCCGTGCCAGCCCCTGCTTCCGGCAACCTCCCGCACTTCTGCAACGACTTCCGATACAGTGGTTTCTGTCGTGGGATCGTACATGGGAGAAGTTCTTTGGCTGGTCGACCCATATTGCGCGCATACCAATGGAGCTGCCTGGATCAGCAAGAAAAGGGCGATGGAAGATAACAAGACATAGTTGACTAAGGTATGTTTTCTCATGCGGGTACTCCGTTCTAGCTCTGGGGACTTCGCAGGCTCAGATCATCCCCCATGTCGCGATATTGTTGCTGGTATCGCTGCGAATCGCGTTCCACGTTCTGGGCCAGCTCGGCAATGCGCTTGCGATCGGGAGAAGTCTTTGCCAATTCCCGATCCATGCTGCGCAGGTGGGATTTGATC
>JAJYBW010000201.1 GCA_021778815.1 Acidobacteriota bacterium
CAAATGTGCATCTGCCCGGTCTATGTCGCCGCTCGCCCGCTGTCCCTTGAAATAGAAAACGACGTTGGAGAGTGTGTTTCGCTCCAGAACATCCTGGTTGATTGAAAACGCACACGACGTGATTGCTCCGGATTTCGCCGTCGCAGCGATTTTGTAGTCTCCCGGCGTCTGAACGGAAGAAAAGTCAGCCAGCCAGAACGCTCGTCCCCAATGATCGACCTGGCCCGCAGCTTTGAAAGGTCCGGTCAGCACCACCTTGCCGGTGTCCGCGTCCGTCAGCGTATAGGTTGCGGGTGCGTCCTGGCTGCCGTGGACGCCGTCAGCAACTACAAGCGCCTGCTTCGGTGCGGTAGGCTCGTAGCCCACCTGGTCCACCACAATATGCATCTGCGCCAGGCATGCGGGTGCGACCAGCAGCAAACAGCAGCCGAAGACAAATCGCAGGGAAGAAGTTGTGATTTTGAAATCCAAGTGCAGCTGAATATCTGAAACGATGTTGGATCGCATTCGATTTTGCTCCCTGCGTTTCTTAACAATGATTAGAATGCAGGAGGAGGACCTATGAGCGCAACTATTCAATTGCAGTCGCAAAGGGTTTGGCTAAAAGACATGTTTTGTAAATCCCCGACGGCCAGGGGTTCGCTGCAATTTCTTCTGCTGGCTCTCTCCCTAGGCGTTTTGTCGTCCAACGCTCATGCCAAGACAGATAAGTATGTGATTGCCGCATATGTGTTCCCACGCAATATGGTGCTGACATCGGACCAAGTCGCCGCAAAAAAACTGACGCGCATCAATTTCGCATTTGCGAATATCGACCAGGGACGAATCGTGGAAGGTGACCCTTCCGATGCAGCCAACCTGGCGATACTGGTTGGACTGAAGAAGGAAAATCCTGACTTGACCGTGCTTGTGTCTGTCGGTGGCTGGCTGTGGTCGGGCCGCTTTTCTGATGCGGCGTTAACCTCAGCTAGCAGGGCCAAATTTATTGATAGTGTCGCCGACTTTATTACTCGCTACAACCTGGATGGGCTGGACATCGATTGGGAATATCCTGCCATGGCGGGCGCCGCTGGAAATGTATTCCGTCCGGCAGACAAGCAGAATTACACGCTGCTGCTGAAAGAACTGCGCGAGCGTTTTAAGAAGATGCAAAAGCCGCTGCATCGCCATCTCTACATCACCATCGCCGCCGGATCGTCTACGGAATTCCTTGAGAACACAGAGATGGACAAGGTGCAGAAGTATGTCGACACCGTCAACCTGATGGCCTACGACTACTACGAGCCCGGAAACGATAAGATCACCGGCAATCATGCTCCTCTCTTCGTCGATCCGGCCGATCCCAAGGGAATTTCCTCAGACAAGTCGGTCAAAGAGTTTGAGGCAGCCGGCGTTCCGGCCGACAAAATTGTCCTGGGCGTTCCTTTCTATGGACATGTGTGGGGTCATGTCGCTGCAACCAACAATGGACTCTTTCAGCCCGGAGATCCAGTGCCCAACGCCTACTCGACCTACGGCACACTGACCCAGGACATCACTCATCAAGGATTTACTCGCTACTGGGATGCGAAGGCGTCCGTGCCGTACCTCTACAACGCTAAGAAGCAGATTTTTGTTTCCTATGAAGATCCGGAGTCTCTGGCACTGAAATGCAAATATGTCATCGATCACCATCTGGCCGGCATGATGTTCTGGGAATACAGCAGCGATCCTTCCGGTAGATTGCTGGATGCTATTGACCGGGGACTCGACGTGAATCGACCGGCAACGCAACAGGCGGAGGCACAATGAGCGCCTCGCCTACCCTGGTCGCCACTCCCGCGACCGTAACCGCACCGGCCGGTCGCATCGCGTCGATCGACGTGTTTCGCGGACTCACCATGATGGTCATGATTTTTGTGAATGATCTCTCTGGTGTGCGCGGGCTTCCCTGGTGGACCTATCACGCCCACATGCAGCAGGATGCCATGACCTATGTGGACATGGTGTTCCCTTTTTTCCTGTTCATCGTAGGCATGTCGATGCCCATTGCGATTGCGGGGAGATTGAAGCGTGACCCGTCGTACGTTGCTCTTTGGCGGCACATTCTTTCGCGCTCAATTGGTCTGATTGTTCTTGGATTGATCCTCGCGAATGCGGAAAAAGGCGATCCGGTTCGCATGGGTTTATCGACAGCCACCTGGGCGTTGATCGGTCTGACAGGTGCAATCTTGTTCTGGCTGGTTCCGAGTCGCGACACTCGACACGCCCGTATCTTTCTTGGGCTGCGGGTCGTGGGCTTTCTAATGATCGTCGGCGTGTTTGCAATCTTTCGCAGAACAACGCACGGTGCCTCCGCGTGGATTGATTTCTCCTATCCGGAAATCCTTGGCCTGATCGGATTCGCGTATTTCTCCGTTGCCCTGCTTTATGTCTCGACAAGGCGATGGCTGTGGGCGCCGCTAGCATGGTTTGTTGCGTTGACCGCATTGTGTGCGCTGACCACCGCACATATCATCCGGCTTCCACGGCATCTGCCGATGTATGTCTGGCCCTTCGGCGGAGGAGCGTCAGCTTCCATCGTCATGGCAGGTGTGGTGACGTCGATCATCTTCCTCGGCAAACATCGGTGGCAGCGCCTTGGGCAGAAAATGTGGCTGGCTCTGGGATTTGCTGTCGCCACCCTCGCGGCTGCGTGGATCCTGGCTCCCCTTGGAATTTCTAAAATTCGTGCCACCCCCACCTGGTGCCTGGCAAGCGTAGGTGCGAGCGTCCTCTGCTTCATGCTTCTCTATTGGATTTGCGACGTGAGCGGGAAAACGCGCTGGGCATTTTTCGTAAAATCGGCGGGCGAGAACACCTTGCTGACATATTTATTGCCCGATATCTACGCCTATCTGACGACGTTCATCGGGTTCACGTTTCTCGATCGATATTTCCAGACCGGCGCTTTGGGCGTCATCGGTTCGATCCTCTTTACCTTTGCCATTCTCGCGGTATCGGCGGTTTTGACGCGTATGCGAATTCGCCTGCAGCTGTAATCTTCGGCACAACTGGATGCGTTGCGATTCGTTCAACGCATCCAGTCGTCCAACGTTCCGCGGAGAATCGCGTCGCGTAGGTTGGCAATATCGGGGTGCAATGTGCGGTCACGTTCGAGCTTGGCAACCACACTGCGCACCTGGTTCCATGCGGATTGCACGCGTTTCGCTGGCTTGAGCGGCTGGCGATATTCCAGTCCTTCGGCGGCAGCCATTAATTCGATGGCCAGTACCGACTCCGCATTCTCGACAATCTGTCGCAGCTTCCACGCGGCCGTCATACCCATCGATACGTGGTCCTCTTTCCCGCCAGAGGTGGGGACGCTGTCGACGGAAGCTGGATGGGCCAGCACTCGCGCCTCCGCAAGCAGCGCGGCAGCGGCTACATGCGCCACCATGTAGCCGGAGGAAACCCCGGCATGCGGCGTGAGGAACGGCGGCAGGCCCTCGTTCAAATCTGGATTCACCAGGCGATCGATACGACGCTCGCAAATACTCATCAGATCCACCATCACAATGGCCGCGTAATCGAACACATAGGCCAGCGGAGCGCCATGGAAATTGCCGCCTGAAAGAATTTCGCTTTCGGCAGTGCCCGCTTTCGCGTCTTCAACAAAGACAAGTGGATTGTCGGTCGCGGAGCCCATTTCAATTTCAAGCACTCGCCTCCCTTGCGCCAATCCATCCAGTACTGCACCGTGGACCTGCGGCATGCAACGTAGGCAGTACGCATCCTGGACCCGTGGATCATGCTCACGGTGCGATTCTCGTATCTCACTATCTGCCAGCAATGAACGCAGGTGCCGTGCGGCCTCCACCTGGCCGGGATGCGGCCGTGCGGCGTGAATCCTTTCATCGAACGCTGTCGGCGTTCCCTTCAGTGCTTCCAGCGTCATGGCCCCAGCCAGGTCTGCCAGCCGAGCAACGCGCTCAGCGCGCAACAGCGTCAGGCCGCCCACCGCCGCCATCGCTTGTGTCCCGTTCAGCAGCGCCAAGCCCTCTTTGGGCGCAAGCCGCAACGGCTCCATCCCGGCGGCGCTCAACGCCTCACGCGCGCCAAGACGCTTTCCCTGATAGAAAACTTCGTCTTCGCCAATCATCCCCAGCGCAAGATGTGCCAGCGGTGCCAGGTCGCCACTCGCTCCGACCGATCCTCGAGCAGGTACGACCGGGCAGATATTTTTCTCCAGCATATTCAGCAGATGTTCCGCTACCAATACCCGAACCCCGCTGGTTCCTTTGGCCAGCACATTCGCCCGCAAAAGAAGCATGCCGCGAATCTCTGCTTCCGCCAGCGATTCGCCCACTCCGCAGGCGTGGCTGCGCACCAGGTTCAATTGCAGATCGGCCAGTTGATCGGGAGGGATTGAGACCTCCGACATTTTGCCAAAGCCAGTGTTGATGCCGTACACCGTGGCGCCATCTGCGAGATAGCGGTCCACAACCGCGCGGGATGCCTCCATGCGGCCACGTGCCTCCGGATGCAGCACGACCGATATCTTTCCGAATGCCACGGCAGCAAGCTCTTCCAGCGTCAGTGCCTGCCCGTTCAATGCCAGTGATGAGGAACTCAATGGATTCGCCTCTTTTATTTTTCCAGCGTGTAATGTCGATGACTGACAGCGCGCAATCTCTCGGCTGCGCTTTCCGGGGTAATATCCCGCTGCGGCATGCCCAGCATTTCAAATCCAACCATAAATTTTCGTATTGTCGCCGACCGCAGCAGGGGTGGGTAGAAATGCGCATGGAAATGCCATTCCGGGTGCGATTTCAAGTCCGTCGGACTTTGATGAAATCCCATGGTGTACGGAAAGCTGGTTTGAAATAGATTGTCGTAGCGTGTCGTCACTTGCTTCAAAATATCGGCCAAGTCCGCTTTCTGTGCCGCATTCATTTCGGTAAATGCGCCACAGTGCCGCCGACTCAGCACGAGTGTTTCAAACGGCCAGACCGCCCAGAACGGTACCAGGGCGACGAACTCCTGATTCTCGCAGACGATTCGTTCCGTCGCTTGGATCTCGCGTGCAAGCGTGTCGCAAAGCAAGCAGTTGCCGTGCGACTCCAGGTAAGCCAGCTGTGCGGCCTGCTCTGCCAGCGGTTCATCCGGAATATGCTCGGTAGACCATACCTGGCAATGCGGATGTGGGTTGCTGGCACCCATCATCGGCCCGCGATTTTCAAAAATCTGCACATAGTTGATTTCAGGCCGCTGACCTAAATCCTGACATTGTGCACTCCATGCCTCCACCACGCGTTCAATCTCCCGCGGCTGCATTCGCGCGAGGGTCAAGTCGTGGTCGGGATGGAAGCAGACGACGCGGCAGATTCCCAGCTCGCGCTCAGCCCGAAATAAATCGTCATGCGGAGCATCTGTCAGCGGAGGAATATCGGGGAGCAGCGCGGCATAATCGTTGTCAAAAACGAAAACATCTTTGTACTCGGGGTTTTGGTGGCCACCCGCGCGAGTATTCCCCGGACATAAATAGCAGGTGGGATCGTAGTGTATCGGCGGGACGCTTTCGGCCTTCGCAACCTCGCCTTGCCAGGGACGCTGGGTGCGATGTGGCGATACCAGAACCCACGCTCGTGTCAGCGGATTGAAGCGGCGATGTGGAGCTTGGAGCCAAGAGGATGGCGGCATAGAGGGTGGGTCAAAACGTCCCTCCTCATGCTAATCGATGTTGGCTTTCAGTGCTCGCAGGCAATGCCGTGCGGCCGCTTGCCGACGAGGGCAAAGTGTATCGCTGGCCGCGCAAGGCCGCGACTTCCAACCTGGCCCACTCCCGCCACAGATTCAGCCCATGAGTCTCTTGCATCATGTCCGCAATGCACCGATCATCGACAGTCGCCGAGGTTTCCATGAAGTAGAACTCTCCGGTCGATTTGGAACGAAGGAATTCCGTGTGGGTGACGCCGCGCGCCATTCTCATGCTGGATAACAGCGCTGTATTTGCGCGCCTGAGTCGTTCGCTATTAACTTTAATGCTGATTTTCCGAGCTGCGGGCAACAGTTCACCCGTCTCCTGTCTTTCTATCGATGCCGCCCGATAGGGGGATACGGCGGAGAACACCACCGTTCCATCTGCCGTGAGGCTGTCGACATGAAAACGATCGCCCTCAATCGACTGCTCCAACAAAAATCCACTTTGAAGATCGCCCAGCGCATCGAGAGCGCGCCACACTTGCTCAGACTCATGCACCTCGCGGCTTTGGGAACCCCACGATTCGCTTCGCGGGGTGAGCAACCAGGGTGCCGGGACCGACTGCATGAATTGGCGCAATTCATCGTAGTTTGCAACCGAAGTAAACGCCGGTACAGCCATTCCCAGCTGCGCAGCTTTCAGCCGAGCGGCCAACCGATCGCTGAAGTAGCAGGCCGTAGTGGCGCCCATGCCGGGAATTCGCAGATGCTCGCGAAGCGCCGCCGCGATCTGAACATTGAAATTGTCCAGAGCGATTACGCGCGCGAATTTGGATGATCGCGCGAGATACGTGACAG
>JAJYBW010000202.1 GCA_021778815.1 Acidobacteriota bacterium
CATGGCCCGGTGCGCTTCGGAACGATCCAACGACCCATACGTCCGCCGCATCACGTAGAGGCTGGCGGCGACGACCATGGCAAGGAAACAGCAAAGCGGCAACAAAATCGGGAGAGTGACTTTTTCGGCTGCTTGCAGCCCCAGGACGATCCAGGCCAATCCAAAGAAACCGCAAAAGAGGTTTCCGATCGAGGCTC
Source organism: Acidobacteriota bacterium (assembly GCA_021778815.1). GTDB lineage: Bacteria > Acidobacteriota > Terriglobia > Terriglobales > Acidobacteriaceae > JAKAAZ01. The sequence goes on from JAJYBW010000202.1 coordinate 198, forward strand.
CGAAAGCGCGGCCAGCATCGTCGTGCGTCAACGACGGAGATGAAGATTGAGTTTGCATTGAGTTTTTCCTTTGGCAGTTGGATTTTCCGGTAGAGATACCATCGTCACTTCGGGCCGATGGCTCCTGTGTTGGGCCAGCCGGTGTCTCCCACGCGACGAACATCCATTTGAAAAAACTGGATAGGCTGCTTGCCCGGCAGAACTCGTTCGCCAACCTCGTGCAATACACCGTCTTTGACATCCGCGCTGTAACGGATCGTCATGGGGCCTGCGGGAATCTCCCATGTGTACCCGTGGGCCGAAGGTGTGAAGTTAAAATCGCCAACCCGGCCCTCGGCATAGGACCGCATCGAGTAATTTTGTTTGCCCGAATCGTAGGAGAGGACAGCGAAGGCGTTGAAGATGAGCTTGCCATCGGAGTTGTATCCGCGCCCGTCGATTACTTTGACCGACCCGCCCAAAAATGGCCCGATTCGTTCTGTCTGGGTGAATGAAACCTTGTCGCCGGCGGGCAAAATAATCCATCCCGGCCCTCGCCACACACCGTTGAGGAATGCGAGCGAAGCCATGGCGTCGCGCTGTTGCGCTAGGAGAGTTGCTGGATCCTGGGGCGAGCTGTTTTGGCCCAAGAGCGCCGCGGGAAGGAGGGTGAGCGCGGAGAAAAGGACCACTGTGCATTGTGTAAGGCGAACGATCGAGCCATTCATGATGTATTTCTCCTATGAACCGGTGTTCGTAGCTGTTCGAAACGCAGACTACTCTGCCAAATAGAGTTGAAGCGCAAACGAAACTCATCTCAAAGCGGAGCCCAATAGCGTGCGCAGGGCGCGGATGTATCCAGCCAACGCGGTGCGTCCGTTATCTGTCATGCGATAGAGCGTGACCGGCTTGCGGAGAATAAACTTCTTCTCCACGCCGATGTAGCCGGCTTCTTCCAGCTTCATCAGGTGGGCGCCGAGATTGCCGTCGGTCGAGCCGGTCTTGTCGCGCAGCCAGGTGAACTCCGCATCGTCGACGCTGGACAGGAGCGACAGGATGGCCAGACGCAGCTTGCCGTGGATGATGGGATCGAGTTCAGGTAGATCAGGCATGCTGCACCCGGAGGCGACGATCGCGACGTTCGCGGTACATCAAGTAAAGCCCGAAGCCGAGGAATCCGACGAGCGTGTCGAAGATGAGAATTGGCGTGATCCACTGCGAGTGGACAAAGAAAGTAGCGACGGCCGAGACCCACCACAGAAGGGCGATCAGGAGTTGACCGCGCCAACGAAGAACGATGCTGATGGCGCAGTTAGCAACGCCCAGCAGGATCTCCACCGTGGCCATGTAGGAATTCACGTCGGGGTGGCGGCTGATGGCGCCCGCGAAGCAGAAGATGAAAATGGCGCTGCCGACGGCGATCCATATGCCGCTGATGGCGCGCGAGATGGGGGTCTGCGGCTTGGCCTGCTTCTTCTTCGAGGAAACAACGATAGTCACAACTGTGGCGGCGATCATCGTCACCGGCCATGCGATGTTGGGTTGATGCAACCAATACGACCATCCGATGGCGATCAGGTAAGCGGTTCCCCACAGGACGAAGGTCCAGCCCCAGTATTCTGTGGAGCGCCGACCTTCTTTGACCATCCTCTCGACCAACTCAAAGCGGGTGAGTAGTTCTTCATGTGTTTCTTGTTCGGTCATCGTGATTTCCTTTCGACTTGGTAAAAGCTGGTGTCAGAGAATTCGTATGCAAAGCATGAGTCCAGCCAGGAAAAATAACAGCGCCAGACTACCGGTAAGCGAGGGACGATTCCTCAATTCCGATATAGTGGCGCGGTAGGTTCGAGAGAGGGGTTTCATGGCTTGACGCCTCGCAGCACGCGCGTGGGAGTAACAAATAGGAAATTTGGAAACCAGCGCTGGACGTTCATCCATCCCAGGGATCGGAGTGTGCGTTCGTATTGCCCGGTATGGCGAATGTCCGCAATGGCCAGTTGTCCACCAGGCTTTAGAACGCGCGCAATTTCTCGGATCACCTGTTCCCGGTCGGCTGCCTGGTTCAGGTTGTGAATGACGAAACTGGAAACAACGACATCGAATGAGCAGTCTGGAAAGGGAAGACTGCGAGCGTCGGCGTTCTGTATTTCGACTCGATGGGCGACCTGTTCCAGACGTGCGTTGGCCAGCGTTGATTCCGGGTTGTTATCCGCCTGGTCCGTCTGCGACCAAATGTCGATGCCGACGGCGTGGCCGGACTTCAATTGTTTGGCCGCCGCCAGCAGCATCATTCCGTGGCCGCACCCCACATCGAGAACTCGCTCATCTCCGCGCCAGGGAATGGAGGCGATGATCTTGTCGCGGAGGTGCAACTTGCCGACTTTGCTGCCCCAGAACATCACGCCGCCAGTCAGGAAGAACGACAATCCCGCCCATGCCACAGGAATCGCACAGTTCAACACGAACTGCGACTCGTGCTGTTGGGCCCACCGTGCGGCGAGCGTGCCCAGGATGGTGGCAGCAAGCCCGCAAAACAATGCACAGCGCTGAAAGGTCGGGGCGTCGAGGCCATAATTCAGCTTCTGCGGGAAGACCGTCTCGGAATTGATTTTTGGGTTCATGGAGAAATGGATTGCAATGCGAAGAATCTCTTGACATAGAGCACTCTATAAAAAAGAGTGCTCTATGTCAAGAGAAAATCGCGCGGGGCGGGGGAGGGGTGGGTTTGGGGAGGATGCGACTTGGACGTGCGGTGATTGTGACGAGGAACACAGACTTTCAGAGGGGGCAGCCGTAGCATTTGTGTTCGGTGGTTCAGGAGGCTTCAATGCCGAATTCCCTATTTGCCCTGCTTGCATTCGTGTTCTTCGCATTTCCGCCGCAACAATCGGCTCCTCCAGCAGCCACCCCGGCAATCAAAGTCATTCCGCTGGATGCGGCTCGCAGGGTGAACCCCATCACACCCACGCCAGAATCCCAGGACAAGGCGAAAAGTCGCTACGCCATCGATTGCGCCATGTGCCACGGAGCGAACGGCGATGGAAAGGGCGATCCCGGAATCATTTCAGATATGAGCCTTACCATGATGGATTTCACGAATCCGGATACATTGAAAAACCGCACGGATGGTGAGATTTTCTACATCATTAAGAATGGACAAGGGAAAATGCCGGCGGAAGATCGCGCCAAAGACGACGAAATATGGAACCTGGTGGTCTATCTTCGCGGGTTCTCGAAAAAGTAAGATCGACAATGCGGCCTCCGCTGCCGGGGCCTGCCAAAGCCAGCCGACGCGGATGCCGATGGCGTAGTCGGCGCAGTGGCAGCGGGAATGTTGTTCCTATTGAGTGCCACATTCATGCTTGCGTTGTGATCGGGCTACCTGCAACGGGTTCCTACACCATCCCGGCCCCATGAAAGCTGTACACTGATAGCAACGGAGCTGTTGTCGTCGCGCCGCCCCCTACTATACGTATGCCTAAAGCTCTGAAACTCTCTTTGCTCGCAATCTCGGTGTTGCTGATCGTTTTCGTATTCCTGGGCGGATTGTTGCCCGGCGGAGTTCGCGCAGGATCCGACGGCAGCGCCTATCAGCAGATGGAAGTCTACAGCGAAGTTCTGCAGTACATTCAGAACGACTATGTAGTGACGCCAAATATACCGGACGTGACCACGGGCGCGCTGCACGGGCTGCTGGAAGGGCTCGATCCGGCCTCCGGATATCTGACAGCGGATGAGTACAAGCAATATCAGGCGCACAAAGATGAAAGCAAAGCGCAAATTGGGGTGCACATCTCCAAGCGCTATGGTTATGCGACAGTGGTGTCGGTGGTTCCGGGCAGCCCCGCGGACCATGCCGGGATCACCGATGGCGACGTAATTGAATCGATTGGCAATCAGAGCACCCGTGTGATGCCATTGCAGATGATTCGGATGTCGCTCGACGGCCAGCCGGGATCGACGTTGCACTTTTCCCTGATTGAGCCGACCAGCGCCACTCCGGCAGCAATGACACTGACGCGAGCGATGGCGGACTATCCGGCGATGCATGTCGACGAGTATGAAAACAGCAGCATCCTGTATCTGAAGCCATATGATCTGAGCCAGAAGCGAGTGGACGATATGGTAGCCAAGCTGCGCCAGGTTCAAAGCGCGGGCAAGCAGAAAGTTTTGCTGGATCTGCGTGACGTGACCGGCGGAAATGTAAATTCCGCGGTGCAGCTGGCGAATGCATTTTTGAAGTCCGGCACGATTGCCACCTTGCAGGGGCAAACCTATCCGGAGCAAACCTGGACGGCAGACTCCAAGAATTTTGTTACGGAGGCACCGCTGATGGTTCTGGTGAACCACGGTACCTCTGGACCGGCGGAGATTGTGGCGGCTGCCCTGAAGGACAATAAACGCGCGCAACTGGTCGGTGATCGTACCTTCGGGTCCGGTTCCGTACAGAAGCAGATTCCTCTTCCCGATGGCGGCATTTTGTTTCTTTCAGTCGCCAAATATCACACGCCGGATGGAGAAGCCATCCAGGATAAAGCGGTGACGCCGAATGTAGTGGTGGCGGAGAACAACGGTTTTGGACTGCAAACGCCAGCCGCGCCGCACGGCCCGGTGACGGTTCCGTCCGCGCCCGGAGCTGCAAAGGCTGCTCCTGCGCCACCCGCGGCGCCGCAACAGGACGATCAGCTGCACAAGGCCCTGGAGCTGTTGAAGCAAGCAAAAGCCGCCTAGTCGACCACTCTCGCGTTGCATTCGGATGTTGCAGCGCGACGCTTCCGTCGTTGTCGAGACAAATCCTTGCGACGGAGGTAGAATTCTGCGATTTGCTCCAGAGATGGTAGAGAATTGCATCAGGACTGTCCTTGACCTTCACACCTCCAGCATCTCAGCCGTCTTTCCGACTGCACAGCGTTCGGCGGCCGGAATTTCGTCCACCCTCCGGGCGAAGAAAAAAATTGGCCGGCTCCGCTGCGTTCGCGATCCTTGCGATTCTGGCGGCCATGTTCGGGGCGTTGAGCGGATTGCTGTTGATCTATACGGTGGACCTTCCTCAGATTCAGGATCTGGAACGCTACCGGCCGAATACGACAACCCTCCTCTTCGATATTCACGGCAACCAGATCGGATCGTTTGCGCTGGAACGTCGAATCGTTGTCGGTTATGACGATATCCCTCCCGTGCTTCGCAATGCTGTCATCTCCATTGAAGATAAGAATTTTGAAAGCCACTGGGGAGTCAACCTCTTCCGTGTGGCTGGGGCAGCATATCGGGATTTGACGACGGATCGCCGCGCCCAGGGTGCCTCCACCCTGACCATGCAGTTGGCGAAGAACCTGTTTCTGTCGCCGGAGAAGTCGTTTCATCGCAAATTGCAGGAAGTCCTGCTGTCGGTCCAGATTGAGCGGAATTTTACCAAGCAGCAGATTTTCACTCTGTACGCGAACCAGATCTATCTGGGGCAAGGCGTGTATGGGTATGAGGCAGGGTCGGAATACTACTTCAGCAAACATGCCCGGGATGTGACCTTGCCAGAGGCGGCTCTGCTGGCTTCTCTACCGCGGGGGCCGTCCTATTATTCCCCGGTGAATCATCCGGAACGAGCGCTCGATCGGCGCAATCTAGTTCTAAACGCAATGCTGGAGGATGGCGTCATTACGGCACAGCAGGCGGCGGAGGCCAAAGCGAGTCCGCTGGGGCTGCACATCGAGTCGCCGCCGAATACCGTGGCTCCCTGGTTTGTCGAGGAAGTTCGCAAGGAACTGGATCGGAGATTCGGCTCGGAGATGGTGCACCAATCCGGGTTGCGTGTCTTTACAACATTGGATTTGAAGCTGCAGCAGGCCGCGAACGCAGCGGTCCTGGATGGATTGGCTTCGTATGAAAGGCGTCGAGGCTGGCGCGGCAACCTGCTGAACGTGATCGCTGCAGGCAGTTCCATCGATGTTTTCCGGCATCCGGACTGGAATGTATCGCCTGCTGCAGGCACCTACATTCACGGGGTGGTCACGGAGGTGTTGCCGTATGAAGTGACGGTTCGAGTGGGGGGAAATCAGAGCGCAATCATCGCCCCCGAGGGCTGGGCGTGGACCAAGAAGGAATTAGCCACGGATATTCTTCGTCCTGGAGATATTGTGTACGGTCGAATCCTGCCCCAGGCTGCGGGAGCGCAGGCGGTCAGCAAGGTTGCTGCGGGCCAGCCATCGCCGGTCGCGGCGACCGAGGCGAATTTGCTGTACGCCACGCTGGAACAAGACAGTGGCGTCCAGGCTGCGCTGATGGCGGTCGATAATCCCAGCGGGGATATTCTGGCGCTGATCGGCGGCCGAGACTTCAATCTGT
>JAJYBW010000203.1 GCA_021778815.1 Acidobacteriota bacterium
AACTTTGGCCGTCGATTGCGGGGCAGGCGCTTCCTTCTGTTGCGCGAATAGCGACACGGCAAGCAGGAGGGTACATGCCGCAATCTTCGCCTGGAGCAACATGCCACGAGAATATCACTCGAACCAAGACCTTCCACGCAGAGAATCAGGCTCGGTGGGTTGGTCTTTGCGAGACTTCTGGGCGACGGCGAGATTGAATGGCGGGGTGGGATTTTGTCTGACGAGGGGCTCTCAACGTCGCCGCGACCGCTTGGCCGCCGAATTCGCTTAGCTGCAACCTCATCCTTCATGTATCTTGCTGTTCATAGAGTCATTGAACCAAGTCGGGAAAGCTGCATCTCCGACGCATAGTATGTTTGCGCGCTCAGCGAACGGCGCGGCTGAAGGAGCTGTGATGGAACTCGAAAGCACCCTCCACCTGCAGCAGCAGATCGCCCGCCTGCAGGCGTTGTTGGAGGCCAGTCACACTATTCACAGCACTATCGAGCTCGACAGCGTGCTGCGTGCCGTGCTGGAGTTGAGTGTCCGTGAACTCGAGATGGCGGGTGCGTTTTTCACTGCATTTCCTTTTTCTTATGGGGAGATTCAGCCTCGATTTCTGCTGCATCCGCCGACCTCCGATCCAAAGCGCGGTTGTTTTCGCTTTCCCCTGCTCGATCGCAGCGGGACCCTGCTGACAGAGATGATTGTGCTCACCCGCGATTGCGCGCCGCTCTCCTTATATGAGCAGGACTTCCTGGAAAACTTGTCCATGCAGGCGGCCGTTGCCATTGAGAATGCCCGCTACCACGAGCGCACGCTCGACCTGGAAAGAGTGCAGCAGGATTTAGCCTCGGCGCGCGAAATTCAGCGTAGCCTGTTGCCGCAATCCATGCCTGCGATTCCCGGATACAGCATCTCCGCCCGTTCCCAGACCTGCTTTGAAGTCGGCGGAGACTACCTGGATATCCTTCCATTACCCGATGGCCGATGGATGATGGTGGTCGCCGATGTCGCCGGCAAAGGATTGGCTTCTGCCCTGGTGGGAACATCCTTCCGCTCGGCATTTCGCGCCATGGCTGCCTCCGGCCTTCCATTGGAGGACATAGCCGCCAAGCTAAATCATGTGCAAGAGTCCGACGGTGCGGAAACCCGCCGCCGTTACGTCACCGCCATCTTCGCCCAGCTGGATCCCGCCGAACATACCCTGGATGTTGTTAACGCGGGACATAATCCGGGATTTCTAGTGCATGGCAAGAATATTCAGGAGATTGGCGCCAGCGGAACGCCGGTTGGCATGCTGGCCGGGATGACCTACACCTCCATGCGGTATCATCTGGAGCAAAACAGCCGATTTCTCTTGTATACGGATGGATTGACGGAAGTATTTCGCGGCGACGAAGAATTTGGCCCCGAGCGTCTTCTTGAAGAAGTCCGTAGCTGGCGTGGTACACAGGCAGAACAATTGCTCAACAGCGTCTGGTCCGCAGTAGAATCCTTCGATGGGGAAGTCGAACTCACGGATGATCGTACGGCCCTGGCTTTGCTGCGAGTACAGTAGCTATCGAGGAGTCGATTGGAACGCATCCAATCGTCCAGGCAAGTTGGAAGGATTGCTTCCGGAGGTTGAGTATGGTGCAGGAAATAACATCCGCAGTTGAGTTGAGGCTTCCTTCCAAATTAGGATTTGAGAAGGTTGCGATGCAAACTGCTTCAGGTGTGGCCCGGTTGATGGGATTTCCAGACGACCGCATCGAGGACCTAAAGACGGCTGTTGCCGAGGCTTGCATCAATGCCATTGAACATGGCAATCGCTTCGATGAACGGCTGAGTATTGGAATCGTTCTCTCCATGGAAGATGGGAAACTGGAAGTAAAAATCCTGGATTCCGGCTCGGGACTTCACAAGAAAATGAATCCGCCCGACATCGACCGCAAAATGCACGGCGAAGAACAGGCGCGTGGCATGGGTATGTTCCTGATGCAGGCCCTGGTGGACGAAGCCGAATGGACACAGACACCGCACGGTGGAAATTGCGTACGCTTAATGATCCGTCTAGACAAGGAAGAGGAGTGAGATAGCGATATGGCCATGCAACCGCAACTCAACACCCGTGCCAATGTGGATGAGGTGAAGGCAGCCGACGGAAGCCCCATCTCCGTGCTGCGTTTTACTGGCGATATCACCAGTACCTCCCGCGATGTTGTTTTTGGCGCTTACCAGGAAGTTCCGGCGGCGACCCGCAAACTGGTCTTCGACTTCTCGAAAATGGAATACATGAATTCCAGCGGCATCGCGCTGATTATTGAACTTCTGATGGCGGCCAATAAATCCGATCGTTCAGTGCAGAGCTATGGCTTGTCGCCTCATTTTCAGAAGGTTTTTACCATGGTCGGCCTCAACAAATACACCACCCTGCATCCGGATGAGGCGACGGCCTGCGCCGCATTTGCCGAGTAAGATCGTTTGACTTCCTGCCACATTAAGGTGTGTTGAATATCGTGATGAGTGCGCAACTACGCATCGAGTTTGCCAGCTAAAGCGTCCCCATGTGCAGCTTGCGCATCTCAATCCAGAGAGGCGGATAATCGTCCTCTGGCACCGCCAACCCTCATTCGGGGTCATCCACGATGAACAATCATTCTTTGCATTACACAGTCGGCGCCCATTCTTCTGCCACCTCCTGCAAGCTTGAAATTGACGGTGTCATCCGCACGGCTGCTCTCGGCGAGCCCTTGGTTGATGTTCTCAATCGAATCGACAGAATCATTCCCCAGGTCTGTTATCACCGGCAACTCGGTCCGATCCAAACCTGCGATACCTGCATGGTCCAGGTGAATGGAAACCTGGCGCGGGCCTGTGGAACGCCTGTTGCCGATGGCATGCTCGTGGTTACAAAGTCAGACATGGTTGACGTCGCCCAACGCGAAGCCTTCGACCGCATCCTGGGCAATCACATGCTCTATTGCACGGTCTGCGACAACAACAACGAAAACTGCACCGTGCATAACACCACTGCATTGCTCGATGTGAAGCACCAGAAACGTCCTTACACTCCCAAGCCCTACCCGGTCGACAACAGCAATCCCTTTTACCGCTACGATCCCGACCAATGCATTTTGTGCGGGCGGTGCGTGGAGGCCTGCCAGAATGTGCAGGTCAATGAGACGCTGTCAATCGATTGGGAATCGCAGCATCCTCGCGTTCTGTGGGATGGAGGCGAAACCATTGCGGGCTCCAGTTGCGTTTCCTGCGGCCACTGCATCACCGTTTGCCCATGCAATGCTTTGATGGAAAAATCGATGATCGGCCACGCTGGATACTTTACTGGCCTGCCACGCAAAGCACTCGACAACATGATCGATGTCGTCAAGGGAGTCGAGCCCGAAACCGGATACGGCCCGATCCTTGCGGTATCTCAGGTGGAAGCCGCCATGCGCGAACAGCGCGTCAAACGGACCAAGACGGTCTGCACCTATTGCGGCGTTGGATGCTCCTTTGACATCTGGACCAAGGATCGCCACATCCTGAAAATTGAACCGGCCGAAGGTCCCGCCAATGGCATTTCCACCTGCGTCAAAGGAAAATTCGGCTGGGATTATGTGAACGCGGAAGATCGTCTGACGAAGCCATTGATCCGCGACGGAGAAATATTTCGCGAAGCCACCTGGAAGGAGGCGCTCGATCTGATTGCCACGAAATTGTCTGCGATCAAGAACGAGCATGGCCCGGACGCGATTGGATTGATCGCATCCTCAAAATGCACGAACGAGGAGAGCTTCCTGATGCAGAAGCTGGCTCGCGCCGTCATCGGTACCAACAATATTGATAACTGCTCTCGCTATTGCCAGACACCCGCCACCATGGGGCTGTCTCGCACCGTTGGCTATGGCGGTGACAGCGGTTCCATTCGCGACATTGAGGCCGCCCGCCTGGTCCTGATCATTGGCAGCAACACTGCGGAGAGCCATCCGGTTTTGGCGACGCGGGTCAAGCAGTCGCACAAATTGCGAGGTCAACGTCTCATCGTGTCTGACCTGCGAGAGCATGAAATGGCGCGTCGGGCAGACGTACTTATGCGCCCGAAGCCTGGAACGGATCTGGTATGGCTCTCTGCGGTTGCAAAATACATCATCGACAACGGCTTGGCGAAGATGGAATTTGTCGATCGCTGGGTGAACGGCTTCGTCGAGTATCGCGACAGCCTGGCTCCGTTCACTCTGGAATATGCGGAGCAACTGACGGGGATCCCCGTCGCCACGCTGCAGCAGGTCGCGCAGGAGATCGCACAGGCCAGCAGCGTATGTATTCTGTGGGCCATGGGCGTTACCCAGCACTGTGGCGGCTCCGACACCTCCACGTCCATTTCAAATTTGCTGCTGGTCACCGGCAACTATATGCGCCCCGGTACCGGCGCCTATCCTTTGCGCGGCCACAATAATGTGCAAGGCGCCAGCGACTTCGGCTCAATGCCGAACATTGTCTCCGGCTATCAAAAGGTAGACGATCCGGAGGTCATTGCTCGCTTTGAGCAGGGATGGAATGTAAAGATGCCGACGACCACGGGCCTCGACAATCACCAGATGATTGACGCTATCCACCAGGGAAAACTGAAAGCGATGTACCTGAAGGGTGAAGACACCATCACCTCCGATGCCAACGAAAATGATGTGCGCAAAGCATTGAAGGAGCTCGAATTCCTGGTCGTGCAGGAAGTCATCCTAAGCGAAACCGCGCGCTACGCCGACGTGGTATTGCCGGCCAGCCCAAGCCTGGAAAAGGATGGAACCTTCACGAACACGGAGCGGCGTATTCAGCGGCTGTATCAAGTGTTCGAGCCGTTAGGCGAAAGCAAGCCCGACTGGCGCATCATTCAGGACATTGCCAACGCGCTCGGTGCGAATTGGAACTACAGCCACCCGTCGGAAGTGATGGACGAAGTGGCTTCGCTGACTCCTCTCTTTGCCGGAGTGAATTATGAGCGTCTCGAAGGATATAAAACGCTGCAGTGGCCCGTGGCCGCGGATGGCTCGGATCAGCCGCTGCTGTTCACCGAGAAGTTTCCGTTCCCCGACGGCAAGGCGAAATTCCATCCGCTGGAATGGATCGAGCCGTGCGAGCAAGTCAACGATGAATTCGATCTGCACCTGAACAACGGTCGCCTGCTGGAGCATTTTGAAGCCGGAAACATGACCTTTCGCTCCAAAGGAATCATGGAAGAGACGCCTAATACGTGGGTGGAAATTTCTCCTGAACTGGCCGCGGATCGAGGCATCGAAACAGGTCGATGGGTCCGCCTGCGCTCCAAATACGGCCAGGTGAAGGTGCAGGTTCTCGTCACCGACCGGGTTCAAGGAAAACAAATCTACCTGCCGCTCAACTCAACCGACCAACCGGTCAATCGGCTCACCGGCGTCGGCATCGATCGCGCCACGCACACTCCCGCGTACAAAGAAACCACGGTGCAAATGATTCCGCTGGAGGAGCAGGGTGCGAATCCGCTGCCGCGCATCAACTTCCGCTTCGGCCATCCCACGCCGCAAAATGGAGTCGAAGTGGAACGCAAATGGCAGCGCAGCGACTATCGTTTGCCTGGAACTGCACCCGACGACAAACTCGTGCAGATTGCGAACTTGCAGGTATAAAGAGGAGATTGCCATGGCCCAGCCGATTCGTACCTACACGCCGCATCGCAATGAGCAGGAAGAACTGCGTGCGAAAGTGGAGAGTGCTCCAGTGCAACATGCTCAGGCCGTGTTGGCGGCCTACCAATTGTTGCAGGAGGCGCAGGATCACGGCGTGCTCGACACCCTGCGTGGTGCTGTTGGGGCAGGAGACGCCATCGTCGACAAGCTCTCTGAATTTGCCAACACACCCGAGGGCATTCGCGCCATGCGCAATTTCCTGGCGCTATCGCGCGTTTTCGCGAATCTCGATCCGGAAAAGGTGGACGCCGTCGCCAACGCCATCACAGAGGATCAATGCCGCAAAACCGCCCCGGGTTGCGAGCCGCCGTCGATCTTGAAATCCCTGCAGCGCATGAACAGTCGCAACAGCCGCCGAACGCTGGCAACCATCGCCGCCGTCACGGATGCATTCGGCAGGGAACCCGATCTTCCCGAGCAGGGCCCGGTATTCGGCAACGCTCCCGGCTGGCCGCCACGCGTTGTGCTACCCCTCGTAGCCCTAACGCTGGCAGGCGTTGCGGGATACTGGATTGGTCGTCGCCGCTAACTCGATCCGCGCGTTCCAGCGAATTTCTCTGCCCGTGGCACCCTCTGCGCACGTGCATGAATCCTAGTGTCTGGTAGAGATTTCAGAATAGAGGCACCGTCCATGGCACGCCCATATTGGTCCGGACAACTTCAGATTTCCCTGGTCTCCTTTGGCGTTTCGCTCTTTCCGGCGACAGAAGCCGCCAGCCAGATCGCGTTCCATCAAATCGATCGAAAAACCGGCGAACGCATTCGCCACCAAAACGTCGCCCAGGATCAAGAAACCGTCGATCGCGCCGACATTGTGAAAGGC
>JAJYBW010000204.1 GCA_021778815.1 Acidobacteriota bacterium
GCCGACCAGCAGCCACGCGAGCACGACTTCTTTCGTCAATGCAGGAAGCGTCCACACCAGGTAAAGAGCGGTCACGATGCCGCAAATTGGCACCAGCGGCACCCACGGAGTTTTGAATGGGCGGGGAAGGTCGGGCATGCGCCGCCGTAAAATCCATACGCCTGCACAGACAATGGCGAAGGCCAACAGTGTGCCCATGTTCACCAACTCCGCCAGCTTGCCGATGGGCAGCAGGGCAGGGAGGAACGCCACGATGACGCCGACGACGATGTTTGAAATATATGGGGTCCTGAATCGCGGATGAATTTTGCCTGCCCATTTCCACAGCAGTCCGTCGCGAGACATGGAAAAGAAAATCCGGCTTTGCGCCAACAGCATGACGAGCATTACGGTGGCGAGTCCAAACACGGCTCCCACTTTGACCAGGATGCTACCCCATTCGATGCCGGTGACGTCAATGGCGACCGCCATAGGGTCAGCTACGTTCAATGTTTTGTAGCTCACCATTCCCGTCATTACAGCGGAGACAAGGATGTAGAGCAGGGTGCAAATCACCAGTGTGCCCAGAATTCCGATCGGCATATCGCGCTGTGGATTCTTCGCTTCCTGGGCCGCCGTGGAGACAGCGTCAAAACCGATATAGGCAAAGAAAATGGAGGCGGCTCCCGCGGTGATGCCGCCGATTCCAAAACGGCCTGGACCCTCTGAAGGGGGAATGTAGGGATGCCAGTTCATCCTGGCCAGGTGCGGATGATGCAGCAGGAAACCGGCACCGATGACGAGGAATACGCCGACCGCGGCCAATTTGATCAGGACCATGGCCGTGTTCAGGTTAGCCGATTCCTCAATCCCGACAACCAAGACCAGTGTGACAACCAGAATGGCAAGAAAGGCGACCAGGTTGAAGACGCCGGTAACGTGCTGCATACCGGCTGTGTTGATACCCATGGGCAGCGAGCCCATCGGCAGCCAGTGGTCTTTATATAAATACAAAATGTCGCCGGGTGTTGTCGTCAGCTGCGGCGGAATGTAAATATGAAAGTCCTGCAGCAGACTGACCAGGTATCCGCTCCATCCGGAACCGACGGAAGCCGCGCCAAATGCGTATTCCAGCACCAGGTCCCAGCCAATCATCCACGCAACAAATTCACCCAGGGTTGCATATCCGTAGGTGTAGGCGGAGCCGGCGATGGGAATCAGCGCAGCGAACTCAGCGTAGCAAAGTCCGGCGAATGCGCAGGTGATGCCAGCTACGACGAAACTAAGGGTGACGGCGGGACCTGCGTGAATCGCGGCCGCCTGGCCCGTCAAGACAAAGATACCTGCGCCGATCACAGCGCCAATACCAAGCGTGATCAGGTTCAGCGGACCCAGCGCCCGCTTCAGTTCGTGTTCGCCTTCTTTGTGCGCTTCCGAAAGAAGCGCGGACATAGGCTTGATCGCCCCGAGTTTTGCCATGTTGAGAGGTTTCTCCCAGTGTTCTCGATGCAGTCCAAATGGACGTCTGTTTTGCCCGCACGTTTGCGTAGCTCGATAGTACCGTACGCAGCGATTTCCTCGCAGAAAACGACCTAGACCAATATAGCGAGGAACTCTTCGACGATCTGGCGAGCGGTTTTGCCATCCGTTTCTCTATGGTTCTTATCCGGCAGCAAGTCTGAAATTACAGCGAGCGAATCCGCACCCGAGTCGATCACGCTGCGGCAATTTTTTCTTGTGATTCCGCCGATGGCAACCAGCGGCTTGGAAGTAAGGGAACGCGCGACTCTTAGTCCGGCAAGCCCTACAATCGGATCAGGATTGGCTTTCGATGCGGTGGGAAAGATCGGACCATACGCAATGTAATCGCAGCTTGTCAGGTCGGCCTGCCGCACTTGCTCGGCGGAGTTTGTGGACACTCCCACCCGGCGAGTCGCACCGACAATGCTGCGGGCATCTTCTGCCGATATATCTCCCTGGCCAACATGCACGCCGTCGAAGCCGGCAAGTAAAGCCAGATCCGAACGGTCATTGAAGATGAGTCGGACGCCACTGTTGATTGGGAATATCTCGCGTATTGTTGCCGCATCGCGCAGCATCTCCCGCGCATTTCCCAGTTTGTTGCGGTACTGTACCAGCGTCACTCCGGGGGCTTGCCACGCAGCAGCAATCGATGCCAGATCCAGCGAGCGGGCAGTCAACAGATCAATATCCAGGATGGGGTAGAGGGGAGACAGCATATCAACTACTGAGAAGATTCTTTGCGCGACTTCTCGCGCTCAAAGAAACGCTCCATGAACTTGGTATCGAATACGCCCCTGCGGAAGTCTTCATCCGCGAAAATGCGCTGATGCAAAGGAATCGTGGTGTGGATTCCTTCCACAACAAACATGCTCAGAGCGCGCTCCATCCGAGCTACCGCTTCTGCA
The DNA here is from genome assembly GCA_021778815.1 of Acidobacteriota bacterium. Lineage (GTDB taxonomy): Bacteria > Acidobacteriota > Terriglobia > Terriglobales > Acidobacteriaceae > JAKAAZ01. The sequence goes on from JAJYBW010000204.1 coordinate 2,409, forward strand.
CGATCCGTTCCATGCACAATCAATTTCGCGATCAGAGAATCGTAGTATGGCGGCACAACTCCTTCCGCATATTGTGCGGTGTCGACGCGCACGCCGTTGCCGCCGGGCAGGTTGAAGACAGTGATTTTTCCAGCCGATGGAGTGAATTTTTCGGGGTGCTCGGCATTGATGCGGCATTCAATGGCGTGACCCCGCATCTCGATCGGTCTTGTAATGATCTGGCTGAGTTTTTCTCCAACTGCAATGCGGAATTGCGCCTTCACCAGGTCCACGCCTGTCACTAATTCAGTGACGGGATGCTCCACCTGAATTCTCGTATTCATCTCGATGAAGTACAGCTTGCCATCTTCATCCATTAAAAATTCAACCGTGCCCGCGTTCATATAGCCGATGGTTTCCAGGCATCGCTTCAACGTTGCGCCAATTTCTTCGCGCATCTTTGGCGTTACTTGCAGCGAAGGCGATTCTTCGATCAGCTTTTGGTGGCGCCGCTGAATGGAGCATTCTCTTTCACCCAAGGACATCACGTTTCCGTGTTCGTCCGCCAGCACCTGAAATTCAATGTGTCGAGGTCTCTCGATGAATTTCTCCATGTAAAGATCGCCATTGCCAAACGCATTCTGCGCCTCGGTTCGAGCCGCACGAAAGAAGTTCGGCAGTTCTTCGGCGCTGCGTACGACGCGCATGCCACGGCCGCCGCCGCCCGCGGAAGCCTTCAAAATGACCGGATAGCCAATCTGCTTGGCCCAATCGAGGGCTTCTTCTTCGCTCTGGATCACGCCTTCGGAACCGGGAAGAATGGGAACTTTGGCCTTCTTCATCGACATGCGCGCTTTTTCTTTTTCGCCCATCAGGCGCGTCACTTCCGGCGGCGGTCCAATGAATTTGATGTTGGAGGCGCGACAGACTTCAGCGAAGTTCGCGTTCTCGCTCAACAAGCCGTAGCCCGGATGAATGGCATCCACGTCGGCAATTTCTGCCGCGCTGATCACTGCCGGAACATTCAGGTAGCTATCCGCGGAGCGCGGTGGCCCAATGCAGATGGCTTCGTCGGCAAAGCGTACATGAAGAGAATTTCGATCCGCCTCGCTATAAATCGCGACTGTACGAATGCCCATTTCCTTGCAGGCACTGATGATACGCAGCGCAATTTCGCCGCGATTAGCGATAAGGACTTTTCGGAACATAAACCTCAACTCTATGAAGGTCTCGCACTCTGGGGAGTTTGCGGATCAATCGACCCGCGCCGGCCACAAATTATCGCGGGCGAATAGCAAAAAGAGGCTGGCCGTATTCCACGGGCTGTCCGCTTGTGACCATCCGTTTCACCACTTCTCCTGCGATATCCGACTCAATTTCGTTCATCAGTTTCATCGCTTCTACAATGCATACGACCTGTCCGGAGTCCACCTGATCGCCGATCTTAATATAGGGGTCGGCGCCTGGAGCTGACGCTTCGTAAAACGTTCCGACGATGGGAGACTTGACGATATGCAGGCCGTCCTCTTCACTCACGGCCGGAGCATGGTGGGTTGCCGCGGCCCCGGCGGCCACGTTAGGAAGATGCACAGGCGCGGCGACCGCATGCGCCGGGGCTGCAGGCGCGTGCTGCAGCAAATGGCTCAATTGGCTCAGATCTACATTGCCCGCAGACCGGCCGTGCCCGGCAAAGCTAAGGTGAACTTTCAGACCGTCTTGTTCCAGGTCGAATTCGCCCACTTCCTGCTGTTTGAGAAATTCGATAAGGTCTTTCAACGATTGCAATTGTCCGGCATTCATACGTTTCACGTGCTCCTTAGCAGGCACTCCTACAATTCTGTAGCGTCCCTGCAAGTATAGTGGTTTCGGCGGGCGATGGTCGTGTCCAGGACTCCAAAATAGCAACGGCCGAGGCCAAAATCAGGGTAGCCGCAAACTTTACAGCTCAATCCACGCTTTTGTCGCCGGGGTCAGTATTTTCGCTCCCCTTCGCGTCACCAGCACCATATCCTCAATCCGGATGCCAAATCGACCGGGTAGATAGATGCCGGGTTCAATTGTAATCACCATTCCAGGTTTCAAGGTTTGCTCCTGTTTGGCAGCGATGCGCGGACCTTCGTGGATCTCCATTCCCACACCATGGCCGGTCGAATGGGTAAAGAAATCAGCCAGTTCCGCGCCTCGAAGAACGCTGCGCGCCGCTTCGTCGACCTGGCCGCATGGAACACCCGGTCTGACCGCGGCAATTGCAGCGAGCTGCGCCTCCAGAACCGCATCATAGGCATCGCGCTCTGCGGTCGTCGCCGGACCTAGGTGGACCGTACGTGTCATATCGGAACAGTACCCTTGCAGCAACACACCAAAGTCGAGCACTACAAATCCCCGCCGAGGCATCCGCTGCTCGGTCGCATGGCCGTGCGGCAGGGCCGACCGTGGGCCGCTGGCAACGATCGTCTCGAATGACATGCCATCTGCACCGGCCATACGAGCCGCGAATTCGAGATGTGCGGCGATCTCGACTTCCCGCTTGCCGGGCTCAATCTGTGTCAGCAAGTTTTCAAAAAGTCGGCAGCCCAACTGCGCCGCTGCACGAATTTGACCAATTTCCTCGGCGTCTTTGACCTCGCGGAGCCCTGCGGTCAAAGGAGGCACGGGGTGAAAGAAGCTTCGCCGCAGTTTGGATGGAATCCACTGACGCATCGCGTCCAGTGTGGCTACAGTGGTATGCTCGCCATCGATCGCGCAGCGGCGAACGCCGGCCGACACCATCGCAGCGCAGGCCTCCCGCAAAATTGGACCTTGCGCGATTACCACGCCCGCATGCTTTGTTTCCTGCTTGGCTTGTTGGATGTAACGGCCATCGGTAAACAGCATCGGTTTGCTCAGCTGCGAGTGTTTGCGCTTCTTGTCGGGATGCTGCAAAGGCAAGACTACCGCCGCGTTCGACCCCGTAAATCCAGTCAAATATCGCACATCGATAGGATGAGTGACCAGCATCGCATCCGCGTCGGGCGCGGCGGATTGAAGCGCGGCAGAGAGTTTTTTCAAGCGGACCATACGTTTTGGTTATAGCATCCGGCAGCATTGATCCCCAGAGGGTTAGTGTGGCTGGCCGTTGATTTCGCGGGTCAGTTGGCGGATCAGGTCCACTTCATGTTGACGATAGGGCTTGCCGTCCGGATAGAAAACATCATGAAACCAGACCGGCGGCTTTTCCAGCACATACGGCCGCTGCCAGGAATCCCATGGCAGATTCGTCTGCGTCTTGCCGTTGACCAGACCCCAGTTGATCGCCGCCACACGATACTTCATCGCGATGGGAAGAATCGTGTCGAAGGTGCTGCCGACGCTGCGTGCCATGTATTCCGTGCAGAAGATCGGTCGATGGTAGGTCTGCAATTGCACGATCTGCTTTTCGAAATCTTCAGGCCAGCTGTAATTGTGGAATGACAGGATGTCCGACTCGCCGATTTGGATTTTTTGTACTGGCTTCAGCTTGGAGAAGTCGTCCCACTTGCCGTAGAAAACGCCGCTGGTCAACGGTTGAATCGGATGCTGTGAACGGGCCCATGCAAATACTTGAGGTAGTAGTTCCGCCACCAAACCATTCTTTCCTTTTTCCTTCTGAGGTTTGTCGTAACTCTCATCGTCGCCGTTGTCGGGCTCATTCCACAGGTCCCATGCCAGAATGCGCGGATCATTCGCAAACGCGCCGACAACACCTTTCACATAGGCTTCCAGTCGCGGATATTGCGCGGGATCGGCCAGTGCAGTCATGCCCGGACCCTGCACCCATCCAGAGTTATGAACGCCCGGGATCGGAGGATGTTGTGGCCCGAGTTTTGGCTCCGGTTCCCAGCAGGAATCGAAGAGAACAAAGACGGGCCGAATTTTGTGCTTATTGGCGATCGTGAGAAAGGTGTTGATCCGTTTTTGAAAGCCAGCCGGATCCTGCTGCCACAGCAGATCATGCAGGAACACACGCATGGTGTTCATGCCGATGGCTTGCGCCCAACCCAGCTCCTGATCGATCTGCTGCGGATTAAATGTCGCCGCCTGCCACATTTCCAGCTGATTGATCGCGTCCCGC
>JAJYBW010000205.1 GCA_021778815.1 Acidobacteriota bacterium
TGGTGGTTTCCGAAAGTCTACTACAGAAAATATTTGAAGCCGACGCCTTCCCCGCAGGGCTTACTGGGGTTGCGCCATGGAAGCTGACTGTGTGGGCTTTGCTCCGGGCTTCGCAGGCGCATATTTGGAGGCGCACTTGGCCTGAATCTGGCTGGCGTGAAAAACGCCATCGCGACCATACATGCCGACGGCGAGCGCCTGCGCATTATCTTTAAACGTATCGGGCGGAGGATCGCCGCCGGTGTAATTAACCCGGAGCTTACGGCCCTGCTCCACCAGAATAAATTGCGCATGGGCGCCGTCACGCTGGATCGAACCCGGCTCGACATTGCCGGCCACTCGCAAGTGGCGCGAGTAGGCATGGTTGCCCATGGACTGCAATTCCTGAATGGTGACGTAATAGCTTTTGTTGGCGCGGACGCCGGTCACGGCCAGGTACAAGATGGTGCCAACAATGACAACGGTGGCGATCGTAACGCGGAGTCCAACAGAATTTTTCTGCACTGAAAATCTCCTGCACATTGGCTTCAAGACTACCTTCCAGTATGCTCTAAAAATCAGCGAAATGAACAGCGATTCTGCATGCCTGGAGTGACGGACATCACTGCATCGCGTGACGCAGAAAGATATACCTGAAGCCTGCGTGTACAGTTTCCGACGTGCGCTTCGCCGGGGCACAGACAAGCCATGAGGGGTCCCATTGATGCGCGTGACCACGGCAGCAGTCAAATGGTTTGAATCCGTTCCCTGGCAGACCGCCGTCCTGATTTTGACATCTGTCACGATGACGGCAGCCTTGATTGCAAAGTTTGCGCTGCACGCTCCCGCCGCCGTCGAACCATTGCTGCTGGTGGGAATTGTTGGTTCGAGCCTGCCCATTCTTTTCGACTTGATACGACAGATGACGCGCGGGAATTTCAGCGTCGACCTGCTGGCCGCCATTTCCATCGTGACCTCGCTGATTCTGCATGAATACTGGGTGGCGGCGATTGTGATTCTGATGCTTTCCGGCGGACAAGCGCTGGAGACATTTGCCACTCGTCGCGCATCTTCGGTGCTGGGCGCGCTGGCCAAGCGCATGCCGGAAATTGCCCACAGGGTGGACGCAAATCGGCTGGTTGTCGATGTGCCCAGCGGGCAGATTGCGGTCGGCGATCTGGTCATGTTGTACCCGCACGAGCTGTGCCCGGTGGATGGAATTGTGATGGACGGCCTGGGCAGCATGGACGAGTCGTACCTGACCGGAGAGCCGTACCTGATGGAGAAGGCTCCAGGCACAACGGTGCTGTCAGGCGCGATTAACGGAAGTTCCGCACTGACGATTCGCGCGACGAAGATCGCCCGAGATTCGCGGTATGCCAAGATCGTCGAGGTGCTACACGCGTCGGAAGAAGATCGTCCAGCGATTCGGCGACTGGGCGACCGCATTGGCAGCTGGTATACGCCGCTGGCGGTGGTGATTGCGGCAGCAAGCTGGTTCTTCAGCGGACATGCCGAACGCTTTCTGGCTGTGCTGGTGATTGCGACGCCGTGTCCACTGCTGATTGCGATTCCGGTGGCCATCATCGGCGCGATTTCTGTGGGCGCGCGATACGGCATCGTGATTAAAGATCCCTCCATCCTGGAAAAACTGGATTCGTGCAAAATTTTGATTGTCGATAAGACCGGGACACTGACCTACGGCGCGCCAAGTTTGACGGAAGTAATGGCGCTGACCTCAATCCCGCGGAAGACGCTGCTGCAATTTGCAGCGAGCCTGGAGAGATACTCGAAACATCCGCTGGCCAAGGCCGTCCTGGATGCCGCCAGTCGCGAGCAGATTCCACTGCTCAGCGCAGGAGAAGTTTCAGAAGCGCCCGGAACCGGATTGACCGGAGAGATCCACTGTCATAAGTGGACGCTGACGGGTCGTGGACGGATGGATGCAACCCTGACGAGCCAGTTACCGCCGACGGTGCCAGGGCTGGAGTGCGTGCTGCTGCGCGATGGTGAATTGGCGGGACTGCTCCGATTTCTGGATGAGCCGCGCGGCGAGAGCCGGCCATTTCTTGCTCACCTGGGGCCGAAGCATGCCATTGAGGAGATCGTGCTGCTCTCCGGCGATCGGCCAGCGGAGGTGGAACAATTTGCCAGCACCATGGGCCTGAAGAGCGTCTACGGCGGCATGAGCCCGGAGCAGAAGTTGGCGATTGTGCGGCGGCTGACGGAGCAGGCGCCCACGCTGTATCTCGGCGATGGCATCAATGACGCGCCCGCCATGATGGCCGCAACCGCAGGCGTGGCGCTGGGTGTGAATAGCGATATTACGACGGAGGCGGCGGGAGCTGTGATCCTGCAATCGTCCCTGGCGGGCGTGGATGAGTTGATGCACATTGGTCGTCGCATGCGGCGGATTGCGCTGACCAGTGCTGTCGGGGGAATGCTGCTGAGCCTTGCGGGAATGTGCGCTGCGTCACTTGGATATTTGACGCCGATTCAGGGTGCAATTGCGCAGGAGGTGATTGATTTGTTGTCGATCCTGAACTCGCTGCGCATGATTTTGCCTGTCGGTCAGATGAGCGATTTCCATCTGCCCATCGGTGGGAAATCAACATAGTGCTTGCGCGCCACGGTGGAATGTCTAGCCGTGCGGCGCATCCGGCGTCGCTGCACTTTGTGAGGCGACAGCGTCGAGTTCGGCAAGCACTGGCGCAAGAAGCTGTATGCTCGCTGCGTTCAGATTGTCTCGAAGATGAGCCCGAGACGTTGTTCCCGGAATCACCAGGATGTTGGGCGAGCGATGCAATAGCCACGCCAGGGCAACCTGCATTGATGTGGCCTCCATGCGAGCGGCAACGTCCGACAAAACTTTGGATTGCAGAGGCGTGAACCCGCCCAGTGGAAAGTAAGGGACGAAGGCAATGCCATCGGCGGCCAGATCATCGATGAGCGCTTCATCGGTGCGATGCGCAAGGTTGTACTCGTTCTGAACGCAGACGATGGGCACAATGCGTCGCGCCTCCGCAATCTGCGCAGCGGTCACATTGCTCAGGCCGACATGGCGGATGAGGCCTTGTTCGCGAAGTTCAGCCAGAACCGTCACCATTTCTTCAATGGATCCCTCTGCTGGTCGAAAGCGCTCGAACATCACACGCAGATTCACCACATCGAGCACATCGAGCCCAAGATTGTTGAGATTGCTATGGACGGCTGCGGTGAGTTCGTCGGGAGAAAGAGCTTCATTCCACGAGCCATCCTCTCCCCGACCTGCACCCACTTTTGTGACAATGACAAGATCGCGAGGATAGGGCGAAAGCGCTTTGCGAATGATCCGGTTGGTGACATGTGGACCGTAAAAATCAGAGGTGTCGATGTGGTTCACGCCGCTGGCAACAGCTTCCTGCAACACCGCTACCGCTTCGTTCATATCACGCGGTGGACCCCACACCAGCTTGTTGCCATCTTTGCCTGCAAGTTGCATTGCACCGTAGCCCATGCGGTTCACTCGGAGCGAACTGCCGGGGAAATTGAAACTTCCGCCGAGATTCGATTGTTGGGGCATTCCTGGTCTCCCTGGTATTTGGTCTTCAAGTAAGTAGATAAACGGAGAGCATCTCCGGTTGCAAAAAGTTTTGCCTTGGGCCACGCAGCCGTCCCTTGAAGGCGTCGCCGTTGTAAGCTGGAGCGCACGCGGAAACAAAGTTAGAGAGCGAATCTTTAACAATTGGTGGAAGTGATATGAAGAACTTGCAACCTCGCTTTGTGCCTCTGGCGGCAAAGACAGTTGTCTGCCACACGCTCACCTATTTCATCATGGGCGCACTGGCCTTTCACTTCCTGCATTACGCGGAGCTGTTTAACAAGCCGGGTTCGGGATTGCGGTCCTCGTCGAGTTTGTGGATTTTATTCGGGCCGGCGCTGCAGGTGTTTCGCGGAATCCTTTTTGCCTCCGTGTTCTACCCGTTGCGCGAGCTTTTATTCGGTCGCAAAAACGGTTGGCTTCTGATGGCGTGGATTCTGATTGGCGTGGGAATCCTGGGAACGTTCGGCGGTCCGCCGGGATCGCTGGAGGGCTTTATTTATACGACCGTGCCAATTCATCTGCAATTGCGCGGATATCTTGAGATTATTCCGCAGGCACTGCTACTCTCGATGCTTCTGTTTTATTGGGTGAGACATCCAGAAAAGAAATGGTTGAGCTGGCTGCTTGGCGCGGCTTACGTAATCTGCATCACGCTCCCGATGTTGAGCCTGCTGGCGATGAAGTAACTTATAGGGTTGCCAGGCTGCTTAACGCTACAAGCGGCGAGCCGTCGCTCGGCAAGGTCCTGACAGCTTGCGATAGATCGATTGGATCGATCTAGTCGCCCGCGGCCACCTGGGGTTGAGCCTTGGGTTGATACGGGCAGAAGGGATCGCTGGCCAGCGGATCGCCGGTATAGGCGAAGGCGCGGGCACGGGAGCCGCCGCAGAGCGCGGAGTATTCGCAGTATCCACACTTGCCCTTGAACTGGCTGGGCGTATGCAGGCCCCGAAAGATGGGCGAGTTGCGATAGATTTCCTGCAGGCTGTTCTGGCGCACGTTGCCGACAGCGAGTGGAAGAAATCCGGCGGGGTACACGTCGCCCTGGTTGGAGACGAACATGATGCCGTGGCCGTCGCGGATGCCAAATCCACGGTAGACAGGGGTGCGCTCGATCTCCTGCGAGGACATTCCTTCGCGGCGCATTTCGGTGAGCGCGATGCGACGATAGGACGGCGCTTCGGTGGTCTTAACCTGAAAGGGCGCGGTGCGGGAGAGATCGTAAATCCAGCGCATCAGTTCTTCGCCGTGTTCCGGTGAAACAGGCTGAAGGGTTTTGCCACGGCCAACGGCGATCAGGAAGAAGAGGCTCCAGCGCATGACCTTCATGGATTTCAGCAGCTCAAAAATGGCGGGCAGGTCGTCGGCAGTTTCCTCTGAGACCAGGGTGTTCACCTGGATGGGAAATCCTAATTCGCCGGCATCTTTCATGGCGCGCATAGTCCAGTCAAAGCAGCCGGGGACGCCGCGCACCGCTTCATGACGTGCGGCCGTCGAACCATCGAGACTGAGGCCGAGACTGTCGATGCCGTGGGCTTTCAATTGTTCTAATTTGTCACGGGTAAGCTCCGGCGTGGCGCTGGGGGTGATGGAAACGGTGAGGCCGAGGCCACGCGCTTCATCAATCAGCTCGAAAATGTCGGTGCGCTTCAGCGGGTCGCCGCCGGTCAGGATGAGATGCGGCTTGTCGAAGGCGGCAATCTGGCGCAGCAGAGTTTTGCTCTCTGCGTTGGTCAGCTGATCGGGGTGAGCGTCAGAAACGGCCTCGGCGCGACAGTGGCGGCAGGCCAGGGCGCAGGCCTGGGTCATCTCCCAATACACCAGCATGGGATTCTTTGAGTAGTCGTGGGCCGAGGGCCGATGGGACGGCCGAGCTGGATTGGTAGCGAGCGTTCGAATATCGACGGAAGTCATAGCTTGTCTTCTCCTTGAGAGAAACGGGATCGGCGAGAGGCGCAAATTCATTCGCCGACTCGGGATTGGCCAGCCTGTTGGCAATGTTGCTGGCGGTCTTGATGCCGCTGGAGATGCAGTCGGGAATTCCTGCACCATGGTAGGCTGCGCCGGCCAGATGCAGTCCGGGATGCCACGCGGCGAGACGCTCAATCTCCGCGATGCGATCGCCGTGGCCGACGTCATATTGGGGATTCGCTTTCGACCAGCGATAGGCCTTGGCCAGTACCGGCTCGGCGTCGATGCCCATGATGGCGCGCAACTCTTCGCGAGCCAATTGAATCAGGGCAGCGTCGTTTTGCTCTGCCAGGAATTCCGCGCGGGCACCGCCGATGAAGACGCGAATCAGTTCGAACTCGTCGGGCGCGCGATGAGAAAACTTCTGTGACGACCAGGAGCAGGCCGTGATTCTGCGGCGGGCACTGTGGGGAACCAGGAAGCCGGTGCCATGCAGAGGCAATTTCAAATCGGAGCGCTTGAACGCGAGTGAAACCGTGGCTGTGGAGACGTAGTGAATGGCGCGCAGTTTGAACGCCAACACAGGATCCAGGCCGCGAACGAGTTCCGCGGTAACGTCAGCGGGGGTGGCGAAGACGACCTCGTCGGCCCAGAGCCGCGAGCCATCGTTCAAGTCGATCTGGTAGCGATCGAGCACGCGGTTCACGCAGGTGACTCTGCGATCGAGCAGCACTTTCTGCTGCTTGAGGCGCGCGACCAGAGCATCGACAAGCTGCTGCAGACCGCCTTGCAACGTCATGAACATGGGGGAGGGCTTAGGTTTGGAACCGGCGGGAACAGGATTGCGCGCTTTAGCGCGATTTCTCTTGAGGATGCCGCGCAGCAGGCTGCCGTGCTGCTTCTCCATCTCCAGAAACATGGGGAAGGTGCTCTGCAGGCCGAGCTTTTCAGGATCGGCAGCAAAG
>JAJYBW010000206.1 GCA_021778815.1 Acidobacteriota bacterium
GCGTTCCCAATCTAGTCAAAAAGATTCATGTCGACACCTTCATCGATCACGGAGTCAATCGCGAAACGTCGAATGCTGACACGGAGCAAGGTTTTGAGCGGTATCAGGCGGTGCTGGCGCAGTCTCATGCCAATCACATCCTGGCAAAACCCGGTGAGACGATTCCGCTGACTGGCCTGACGACCACCATCGTCAGCGCAGACGGCGACACACTTGCTGCGGCATTGCCGGGCGAGGGCCAGCCGAATCCGTATTGCAAGTGCTGTCTGACGCGAACGCCGGACAAAACCGAAAATGGCCGTTCGGTCGGGTTCGTGATGCAGTACGGCAAAATGCGTTTGGTGGACCTGGGCGACCTGACCTGGGACAAGGAACTGCAGCTTATGTGCCCCAACAACAAGCTCGGTCAGATGGATGTCTACGTGGTTTCCCATCATGGCTGGTATCCCAGCAGCAGTCCCGCGTTTGTCGATGGCATCGCGCCTCGAGTGGCCATTATGGACAACGGAGAACATAAGGGTGGCTCTCCGGTTCCCTGGGAGACGATTGAGAAATCACCGCGGATCGCGGATCTGTGGCAGCTGCATTACTCAGACGAAGGCGGAGCGGAGCACAATGTGGCGACGCCCTACATTGCGAACGTAAGAGGGGCCAGCGTGAAGGGTGGTACCGACGGTCACTATATTCGATTGCTGGCTTATCCAAATGGCAAGCTGGTGGTCTACAACTCCCGCACGAGCGAGAGCAAAACCTATCCGGCCCCGCAATAACGCCGATGTGAGCCTGCGGAAAGTTGCAATCCATGGATGCTGAACAGGTTCGCGAAGCGCTGTTGAAGTTGCCGCACGTTGAAGAGACGATGCAGTGGGGTGCGAACCTCGTCTTCTGGATGGGAGATAAAGCGATCGGCGGCAAAATGTTCGCGCTGGTCAATCTTGATGAAGACGGCAAGGGTGTGATTTCATTTCACGCCGGACAGGAGCGCTATCCAGAATTATTGGAAATCGATGGCGTCATTCCGGCGCCCTACATGGCGCGAATATTCTGGGTAGCATTGACACGCTGGGATGCAGTTCCGGGCCGCGAATTGCTGGTCCTTCTCGCGCAGGCGCGCGACCTGGTGTATGCCAAGCTGCCCAGGCGAACGAAAGATGCGCTGGCGATGCCGCCCACCGCCCGCAAGAAGTTGATCGCCGAACGCAGGAAACTGCTGGCTGTCCGCAAAGGAACTACGCCTCGATAGCCTCGATTTGTGGAGCATCAATCCGCTCGATTTTTCCCAACAGAAACGCGTAGCTGAGCGTTCCGAGCATCAGAAGAAAAGCGGCCAGCTCGAATGCCGCCGCAAAGCTGTGCGTCCAACTGGCGAGATATCCGGTGATCACAGGCGCGATGATGGCGGAGATTTGACTGCCGAAGTTCATAATGCCGCCCACTTTGCCGGTGCTGCTGTTCGGCACCAGAATGCCGGGTAAGGTCCACCCGACCGGGGCAGCGGCGGAGAGACCTCCAATCCCAACGCAAAGCGACAACAAAGCTGGAACTGGATGGTGCGTGAAGGCCGGTCCCGCGACGCCGAGGCCGCAGACCATTCCCAGCAGCAGAACTGTGCGGCGTATGCGGGCGGCATCGTGTCCGGCACGAATCAGGGCGTCGACCAGCCATCCTCCCACAAAGATATCGATGATGCCGGCGAAGAACCATGGCACACTGGCTGCCCACACCGCATGCGCCAGCGTCAGATGCAGGCCCGCGACGGTGTAGCTGGGGAGCCAGGTCAGCAGCAGGTAAAAGCTGTAGTTGTAGGTGGCAAAACCGATCATCGCCCCGAGAACCTTTCGTTGCCGCAGCAAATAGCCCAGCGAGTACGAAGACGGGGATGACGATGCCGTCGCCAGTTTCTCAACGCCTTGAATGTGAGCTCGTTCGGCGGCAGAGAGATGGACGTCATCCGACGGGTTGCGATAGATTCGCGCGAAGATTGCGAAATACAAAAGACTCAAAACGCCGGTGAAGGCGAAGCTGAACCGCCATCCAAAATGGATGAGCAGCAAGCCGACGAAGGGAATGCCCACGGCAGGGCTGAATTTTGCGGCTGCGTCGAACATTGCGGTGGGCAGCCCGCGTTCTTTCTCCGGGAACCAATACCCCACAGCGGCCGCACTGAGGGGAAAGATGGGAGATTCACCGACGCCGAGTAGTAGCCGCGAGGAAAATAAACTGACAACGCCCTGGGCGGCAGCGGTCGCGAATGTTGCAGCACTCCAGATAAAGGAGCTGACGACGCCCACGCGACGCAGCCCGAAGCGATCCAGCAGGACACCGGAAGGCAATTGCAGCATGGCGTAGGTCCAGCTGTAGGCTCCAAGCAGATAGCCGAAGGCGACGGTGGTCAGCCCGAAGGCGTGGTGCAGGGCCTGCTGGGCCACGGAAATATTCACGCGGTCCAGGTAGCTGATCATCACGCCCAGGGCCAACAGCCATGCAATGCGCCAGCGGCGGAGTCCTGTGCCGCCATTCGTTGGATATCTGCTGATCGGCGATTCCTTCCGTGGGACCTGCGCTGCGGACATTCTCGCAGTTTTCGGCTATAGGGGTCGATTTGGCCGCTTGCATCATGGCCAGAAATCCACGATACTGTAGGTTCAGGGTCCAAGGGACGTAGTCTGCCCAGGCGGGGAGTACTTCGCCACTTTTCTCCTGCTATCAGAAAGGAATATATAAGCTGTGTTGATGATTCGTCTTTCGCGCGTAGGCGCTCGCAAGAAACCGTACTACCGAATCGTTGTGATCGAGAAAGACCGTGCCCGCGATGGACGCTCTCTTGAAGTGGTTGGCACCTACAATCCCCGCACCAATCCCGCAACCGTCGATTTGAAGAAAGATCGAGTGGATTATTGGACGGGCAAGGGTGCGCAGCTCTCCGATCGGGTGAACAAGCTTGTCGCCAAGGCCTCGACGGCAATACCTCAGGCCAGCTAGGCAAGTTTCTCGAAAATTGTTTTGATGGCGTCCACAGTGCGCCCATTATTTTAAGAGCGCGGCCCTCGGGCCGCGCTCGTCAATTAGCGCTTCAATTTTGGCTTTCTGGCCGAAAGTACGTCGTTTTTGCCTCACAATACTCGACTTCTAAAGCTGAATTGGCCTGTTCATCGAGAATAGTAACCTCGTTAGTGACTAAAGAGTAAACCATAAATAAGCAGACAAATCGTTTCTAATTCGGTATAAACGCATTCAGAATTCAATCGCTTCACTTTATGGGGTTATGGCATGTCTGAGAGTTCTGCAGAGCCGTCTGCAGTGGAGTTAATTACGGCAATCGCCCGTTCGTTAGTTGATAAGCCGGATGAAGTTTCAGTCAACGCAACATCGAATGAAGCTGGTACCGTCTTGCGACTGAGGGTTGATCCGACAGATGTCGGAAAGGTGATTGGCAAGCAGGGACGGACAGCAAGATCATTACGAACGATACTAGGAGCCGTCAGCGTAAAGCTCCATCATCGGTACAGCCTGGAGATCGTCGAGGAAACCAAGGCGGGTAGCGTTTCAGCGTAGTATTTTTTCAGTTGAGTCGGCAGCAAGCAACGTGCTCCCCCCCACGTGCAACAATTAGCCTGTGACGGACTCAATGCAAGCAACCTCCGAAGTCTGGGTACACGTAGCCCGCTTAATTCGACCTCAGGGACGGCGCGGCGAAGTACTCGCGGAGATCCTTTCCGACTTTCCGGGTCGATTTGCGAAAATGCGCAACGCATTTCTATGGCGCGGCAACAACTGTCCGGTGACCCCAATCGTCCTTGAAAACTCCTGGCTGCACAAAGGAAAAATCGTGTTGAAATTCGCCCAGGTGGATTCCATCTCTGCGGCGGAGGCATTGCGCGGTGCGGATCTGGTGATTGCCGCCGGAGATCGCATGCCACTGCAATCGGACGAGGTTTATATCAGCGACCTGATCGGCGCTGAGTTGGTGGATGTAGCCGCCGACGGATCCGGATCTCCTCGCATCCTTGGAACGATTCGAGAGGTCATCCAACAACAGCAGACTGCGGACCTGCTGATTGTTGGTAGTCCTGACGGTGTCGAATACGAAATTCCCTTCGCCAAGGCGTATGTCGTCAAAATCGACGTTGCAGCTCGGCGCCTGGAGATGAGCCTGCCGCCGGGGTTGCTGGAAGTGAATGCGCCGCTATCTGTAGAAGAGCGGCAAGTGCGAGACGCATTGTCGGAACCCGAATCCTAAAGCAGTAAAACTCCGGTGCAATGGAGCTATACCGTCGTATATCGATGGTGTTATCGATCACGGGATAGCCGAACGATTATTTTGTTGGCGGCTCTTGTGGGATGGCTTCTCCGTCTGAACGCGGATCCGATCCGGCAAAGTTGACGTCGCGTTTGGTATCGCGGACGACGGCTTCGCCTTGTCCCACGGTGAATGAGAAGGGCTGCAGCAACTGAATCTGCTGTCCGCGCCGGGTCAGTTCCGCGCGAACTGCTTCTGGAATGCCAGGTTCCATCTGCACATCGCAACCATCAAACGTCTGCTTGGTGAACCGCGGTTGTTCCAGCGCGGCCTGCACGTTCATTCCGTAGTCGACCACGTTGGCAACAAACTGTGCGTGCGCCTGGGCCTGGTTCCATCCGCCCATGATGCCGAAGCCGATGCGGATGTCTCCTTTTTCCATGAAGGCCGGAATGATGGTGTGGAGCGGCCGTTTGTGGCCCGCCAGGGAATTGGGTTGTCCTGGAGTCAGGCTGAAGCCAGCGCCGCGGTCCTGGAACGAGAAGCCCAGCCCGGGTGCCACCATTCCCGTGCCGTAGCCTTCGTAATTGCTCTGAATCAACGAGACGATGTTGCCGTCTTTATCGATGGTGGAAAGATAGATGGTCGTTTTGCCATGGGCGTTCAGGTACTGAGTCAGGTCGGATGGCAGCACCTGGCAGGTAGCCTTGTTCATGTCGATCAATTGTGCGCGCTGCTTGGCCAGGTCTTTCGACAGTATTTCCTTGACCGGGATGGGAGTAAAGCGTGGATCGCCGACGTAGCGTGACAGATCCGCATAGGCCAGCTTCTTAGCCTCGATCATCACCTGCAACGCATCGGCCGAGTTGTGCCCATACTGTGCCATGGGGAACTGTTCCATGATGTTCAGCATGGAAAGCGCGGCAACGCCCTGTCCGTTCGGAGGTAGCTCGTAGACGGTCCATCCACGATAGGTGGTGGAGATGGGCTCCACCCATTCCGGTTGAAAGTCCGCAAAGTCTTCGCGCGTGTGGGTACCGCCCTGGGCGCGCAGAAATTTGACCATGGTGTCCGTCATGGGGCCGTTGTAGTAGGCATCTCTGCCGTGCTCGGCGACCTGCCGCAGCGAGTTGGCCAGCGCCGGGTTTCGAAACAGGTCGCCCAGCTGAGGCGCCACGCCGCCGGGCAGGTAGGTCTCTTTGTATCCGGGTTGCTGCATGTCTCTTTTGCTGACCCAGTAGCGCGCGTTGCGTTCGGCTAAGGGAAATCCGTTTTGCGCATAGTAAATTGCCGGCGCCAACGTTTTGCTGAAGGGAAGTGAGCCGAAGCGATCCTTCAGCGCTTGCCAGCCAGCGACAGCACCGGGGATGTCGATGCTGTGAACGCCAATGGGATCGATGCTGTCGATGTGATGGGATTTGAGGTAGTCGATGGTGAGTGCTTTCGGCGTCCATCCGCTGGAGTTCAATCCATAAAGCTTGCCTGTTTTCGCGTCGTAGTAGAGCGCGAACAGATCGCCGCCCATACCATTCACGTACGGCTGCACAACGCCCATGACTGCATTGGCAGCAATCGCAGCGTCAATCGCATTTCCGCCTTCTTCCAGAATGTGGGCGCCAGCTTGGGAGGCCAGAAATTGTGGCGCAGCAACGATGCCAAACTTTGTGACCACCATGGAGCGGCCTTGCCCGGGTACGGAAGCAAACTGCTGACCGAGCATGGACACCGAAGCTACGAATAGCAGCGCGACTGTACGAGCGATGAACTTCATATCTTTTTCTCCTCCTCGGAAATGAGCCTGCAGAACTCATCATCTGACATGCTGGTACCGATGGCGCTACATTATTTCTCGTCGGCGGCGAGGTAGTCGAGGAAAACCGCTTTGGAATTCTGCTTGCCGCACAGCGATAGCGCGAAACCGGTCGACAACATTCGTTTCCGTCTTTGCGGATGTTGTTGTAGGCTTGGCAAGGGACTGCTGTAACCGGCGACCCCATACATATCCTTATGCCGCCACCAGAGAAGCCCGACAACCAGCGTAAGATCGCGCTACGAGAATTTGTGCAAGCAGAGTCGATGATCCAGATGGCGCTGGTGCTGCCGCTTTCCTGCGTCATCGGATGGGCGATCGGGGATTATCTTGACCATAAGCTGCACCAATCCTGGATTGGAATTGCGGGGC
>JAJYBW010000207.1 GCA_021778815.1 Acidobacteriota bacterium
TGCTGGTCGCACCCGCATGCCTGGCGCAGATGCATATTGTGGTGGACCAGGTGGGCTACGAGCCTACCGCACCGAAGCAGGCGCTTGTAGTTGCTGACGGCGTCCACGGCAGCCAGGACGCACCCGAAACCTATACGCTGACGGACGCGGACACCGGCAAGGTGGTGCTGACCGGACCTTTCAAAGCTGCGGGCCAGGTCGATCATTGGGGACGAACGTTCTGGCTGGCTGACTTTTCTTCCGTTCAGACGCCGGGAGACTACAAAATCGCTGCGACGGCGAAATCCGGCGCAATCACGTCGTGTGCGTTTTCAATCAACCAGGATGTTCTGGAGCGAAACACACTCTCCAACGTCGTTTTCTATTTCAAGGGACAGCGGGCGAGCGGCGACATAGACCGGGCAGATGCACATTTGCGGCTGCCCGCCGGGAGCGGATTTGCCGACCTGCGAGGCGGCTGGTACGACGCGACCGGAGACTACGGTATCCACCTTTCCCATCAAAATCCGACCTCGTACTTCAATCCGCAACAGGTGCCGCTGGTCGCGTGGTCGTGTCTCGAAAGCTATCGCGTGTTGGAAACTCGAAACAACGATAACTTCACGGAGTATGAACGTCGTTTGCTGGATGAAGGATTGTTTGGCGCGGACTTTCTGGTTCGCATGAAGCGGCCCGGCGGATCTTTTTTTGAGTCGATTTCGGCGCCCGGTAAAGACAAGCTCGCGAAGGATCGAATGATCGGCAATCCCAACACGCGGACGAAGATTAAGACGAGCGCGTCTGACAGTACAGAGAAAATTGGCGTGGCCGAGGGGCCGTACGCATATCAGGCTAGCTTCCGTTCCGGTGGCGGCATGTCGATCGCCGCACTTGCGCTCGCCAGTACGATGCCCATCAATGGCGACATGGATCACGCCGCCTACCTGAAAGCAGCCGAGGAGGCATTTGCTTTTCTCTCCGCGCACAATCACGAACTGCTGAACGATGGCAAAGAAAATATCCTGGACGATTACTGCGCGCTGATGGCGGCGACCGAACTGTATCGGGCCACCCACAATGCGACGTATCTCCAAGCCGCGGATCAACGGGCCAATCATTTGATGGGTCGTCTCATTTCGGTCGGAAAGTATCATAACTACTGGCGCGCCGATGATGGGACTCGTCCTTTCTTCCATCCCTCCGACGCGGGATTGCCGGTTATCAGCCTGCTCGAGTACTCGCAGATCGCTAGTCCAGCCCAGCAGGCACGGGTTCGCGACGCGGTGTCGCGCTCGTTGCATTTCGAACTCTGGATCACGTCTGAGACGAACAATCCGTTTGGCTATGCCAGACAACTGGTTCGCATGGGCGACGGCACGATGCGCAGCGCATACTTCTTTCCGCATGACACGGAAGCTGCACCCTGGTGGCAGGGTGAAGACGCCCGGCTCGCCTCGCTGGCGGCTGCTGCCCGCATGGCCGCTCCGCTCTACAATGATGATCCAGCATTTCAGCGGCAATTGCAGACCTACGCCTGGAACCAGCTCCACTGGATTTTGGGACGAAATCCATTCGACGCAAGTATGCTGATGGGAAGCGGTCATGGCAACGCTCCTTACATGTTTTTTCGCTCGTACAAGTACACCAGTGCTCCGGGCGCGATTATCAATGGTGTCACCGCCGGCCTTAATAATGAGGACGGAATTGCTTTCAATGAAGGGTTTGCTCGAACCGGTCAGGACGAAGACTGGCGTTGGACCGAAGAGTGGTTGCCTCACGCCGCCTGGTACCTGTACGCAGTAAGCCTGCCGCACAATTAGAATCTGTAGAGAAATTGAATTTGTACGATAACGACTGCTGAATGGAATTTCACTTTTCCGGTCGCGCGGACTGCTTTGACCGATTGCGCCACGCGAATCCACGCCTTCTGTACGTAACCTAAGGAAGCGATGTGAATTGAAAATGCAGAATGAAAATCGCGCGACAGCGCCGAAATCTTGTTCTAACCACCTCTCCGGCGACTACATCAATTCAAGTAGACGGATACTGCGAAGGATGATGCCGGTGATTTTTCTACTGCTCTCGATGCAACTCATCGCACAACAGACAGCTTCGCCGGATTTCAGCAACATTGATCGCATCGTGGATGCTGCGCTCAAGGCGAATACCGTACCTGGCGCGGTGGTTTTTGTCGGCCATGATGGCCATGTCGTGTTTCACAAAGCCTACGGCAATCGCTCCACGATACCTGCGCCGAACGCCATGACGGAGGACACCATATTCGATATGGCGTCCCTGACCAAGGTGATTGCCACAACGACAGCGGTGATGCAGCTCTACCAGCAGGGCCGCTTTCGACTGAACGATCCATTATCGAAATACCTTCCGGAATTTTCCGGGAACGGCAAAAAAGACATCACTATCCGGCAGATCATGACGCATTACTCCGGGCTGCCTCCGGACCTGGACCTGACCTATCCGTGGACGGGGAAGCAGACGGCGTACGACATGGCATTTACTGTGAAGCCTGAGCGTCCTCCCGGGACTGCGTTTCGCTACAGCGATATCAACTTCATCATGATGGGTGCACTGGTCGAAAAGCTCAGCGGCATGACTCTCGATGCATACACCGCGAAGTATGTGTTCGCGCCCATGGGAATGGACCACACGCGCTTCTTGCCTCCTGACTCATGGCGCCGCGACATCGCGCCAACTCAGTACGACGAAAATTACCACATGCTACAGGGCGTGGTTAACGATCCCACGTCGAGAAGAATGGGCGGAGTTGCCGGACATGCCGGTTTGTTCAGTACCGCCAACGATCTGTCGATCTTCGCTCAGAACCTGCTGGATCTTCTTGCGGGAAGGCCGAGCAAGTTTCCCCTCAATCGCCTGACGGCAGAAAAGATGACCACGCCGCAGAACCCTGCGACCGCTGTGGCCCTGCGCGGCCTGGGCTGGGACATCGAGAGCCCGTTTTCAGGCAATCGAGGTGAGCTGTTTCCGGTCGGTAGTTTCGGCCACACTGGCTGGACGGGAACCGATATCTGGATGGATCCGTGGAGCGATAGCTATGTGATTTTTCTCAGCAATCGCAACTATCCCGACCGCCGTCCAAACACCATTCCGCTGGAAGGGAAGCTCGCCAACGCAGCCGCCCAGGCGCTCGATGTTCAGATTCCCGAGTCGGGGCGAGAGATTTCGCGTCTTACCGGTTATAACGAGTCGCTGACCGATATGCGCCGGTGGCCCAGTCGCAATGGCACTGTGGAAACGGGCATCGACGTACTGGAGCAGGAAAATTTCGCACCGCTGGCGGAATTGAAAAAAAAGCACGGTGGCCATTTGCGCGTGGGCGTACTTAGCAATCAAACTGGGTTGGATAGGCAGGGCCGGCGTACCATCGATGTTCTGGTTCATGATGCGCCCGGTAAAGTTCCAGGCCTGAAAGTAACAACGCTGTTCAGTCCGGAACATGGGATCACCGGAAAAATGGACACCACGGACATTTCCGGCAGTACCGATCCAGCGACTGGATTACCGGTGGTCAGCATGTATGGGGCTACTGCCGCCGAACGCCATCCGCCGCTAAATAAGCTGCGCCATCTGGATGCGGTGGTCATCGATCTGCGCGACGCCGGGGTTCGCTTCTATACCTATGAAACGGCGGTCGCTTATTTTCTTCAAGCAGCGGCGCACACGGGAACAGATGTTGTGATCCTCGATCGACCGGATCCCATTAACGGTTCATTTGTTCAAGGCCCCGTTTCCGATCCCGGTCACTCCAGCTACACGGGCTTCATGCCGTTGCCGGTCCGCCATGGAATGACGATGGGCGAATTGGCGCGCTACTTTAATGGCGAAGGCCACCTGGGAGCGTCGCTGACTGTGGTCCCGATGAAGGGGTGGCAGCGCGGAGATTGGTTCGATTCCACTTCGCTGCTCTGGGTGAATCCATCGCCCAACTTGCGTAACTTGAACGAAGCCACGCTGTATCCCGGGCTTGGAATGATCGAGTCATCGAATATCTCAGTAGGCCGCGGCACGGATACTCCGTTCGCCTGGGTTGGTGCGCCCTGGATTGACGCGACACAATTTGCGACTGCGCTCAATCATCGCATGATCCCTGGGATTCGCTTCGTCCCGGTCGAGTTCACTCCACAAGCGCCGTATCCCTATGCCGGGCAAGTCTGCAATGGGATTCAGTTCGTGATCACGAACCGCAACCAGCTGAATGTACCTGAAATGGGGCTTGAGATTGCATCGATGTTGTACAAGATGTATCCCACCCAATATCACCTGGATGCGATCGCGCCCCTGCTTGCGAATCAGGCGACGCTTAAGGCTCTTGAAGATCACGAAGACCCGCAATCCATCGCCGATACCTGGCGAGACGGCATGGAGCAATTCACGGAACGCCGCAAGGCGTATTTGATGTATCCCAGCGAATAAGCAGTGGAAATCGTTTGCGGGCTTCGGAGCGGACTTGTGCGGCAGTGACAGGAGCCGCGGTCGCCAGGCGAAACAATGGCGTACCTAAGAGATTTGCTGCTGCAATCGCGTGTGATTGCAGCAAATCTGGTGAGCGCGCTGGGACTCGAACCCAGGACCCACGCATTAAAAGTGCGTTGCTCTACCACCTGAGCTACGCGCTCTCACCATGATTCAAATTATCACAGTGAGCCGCCTCCTCCTAAGTCGGGATGCGATCCAAATATAGAAGCATAGCTGCAAAACCACCCGGTTCTGACCTGTCAGGTTCGTCCATTTCGGCGCACGACTGGAGCTGAACGTTTGTAGGCACCGTTGGTGCGACTTCAGATGATAGCGAGGTTGGTGCCTCCGCTCGATTTTCCGCCAAGACCGCACAAGTTTTTGTTCTGCGCCAGCACAATTTTTGCTACTCTCGTTGGAAGTTCAGACCATCCACATTGTTTTTTGCCGCTTATGCGGCCGGTGTATTTGTGTCTTTTGACTGTTCGGCTCTGTGTCCTCTTCGGCCTATCTTTCGCCGCCAAGTACAACAAATTTGTGTGGCCGCATGTGCGATCACGACTGGTCCTGTTGGTTGGGCGGCAGGATTGCGTCGTTCCTGATTGGTGATTGTTCCGCCCCATACCGAGAGCCGCAAGGAGGAATTGCATGGCCCGCCGAACCTACAAATTCATGTTGAAGAATGCGAAGGAAATCTCTTTCGTCGGCACACGCTACTACCCGGTGGAGGTAGACCCCAACCTCTCTCCCTATACGACCGTGTTGGCGACCATTTGGGATGAAGAACACATGGTCGGCCAGGTGAACCAGACGGAAATCCTGGCGTGGTGGTCGGAGGTATATCAGGAGCCGCAGCGCGGAGTGGTTGGCGAGTGCGACAAAGCAACGTCAGAAGACGCCACCGCAGCTCAGCCTGAGAAACCTGCCGGCGTGTTGCTCTCCAGCGAGAATTGAAGGGTTCATCCGGTACGAAGGTGCGTGTCGCCGCGCCATCCATCAGCACTCGTCGGTGCCCTGATACACTGAACAGTTTGCTAAGGACCGCCGATGAATGCGACAAAAATGACGAACGCGACCGATCTGACGCCACGTGCCAACGCTGACGCTTTTCGACATACGGCCTCCGACACCATGGAGTTGGTGGGGAATACGCCGATTGTGCACCTGGGCCGAATTTCACCCGAGAATGGCGCAGCGATTTATGCCAAGCTGGAATTTCTGAACCCAGGCGGTAGCATTAAAGATCGCGCTGCGTTGGGCCTGATCCTGGATGCAGAGCAGCGTGGTGTTTTGCATCCGGGCGGTACGGTTGTCGAAGCGACTGCCGGCAACACAGGCGTTGGGCTGGCATTTATTGGTGTTCGTCGCGGTTACAAGGTTTCTCTCTTCGTCCCGGAAGGCTTCGCAGAAGAAAAATGCATCCTGATGCGCGGCTTTGGCGCAACCGTGGAACGCACCCCGGAAGACGAAGGCATGCAGGGGGCGATTCGCCGAGCGCTCGATTTTGCGCGCTCCATTCCTGGGGCATGGATGGCCCGCCAGTTCGACAATCCCGCTAATCCAGATTTTCATTTCAGGACCACGGCCCAGGAAATTCTCGATCAAATGGAGAACCGTATCGACGGCTTTGTCGCCGGGGTCGGCACCGGCGGGACCTTCACTGGAATTGCCCGCAGACTTCGGCAGGATTTGGGTGCCGTCAAGACGGTCGCGGTGGAAACTGAGGGCTCCGTGCTGCAGGGCGGAACGCCCGGCAAACACAAGGTGGAAGGGATTGGCGTGAGCTTCATCCCGAAAACATTTGACGGATCATTGTGCGACTCCATCGTTCGGGTCAC
>JAJYBW010000208.1 GCA_021778815.1 Acidobacteriota bacterium
TGTTGTACAGCGTCACCATTGCGGTTGAGTGTATCAGGACACCGTCGGGTGCTTGTCTGCGCCCATCGTTACGCGCTGGCCTGCTCCGGCTCTACCCGCAATTTGTCCCACTTCTCCGCACCCAGCCTCTGAAAAATCTCTTTCACAGCCAACGTATTTGGAAAACGCAGCGGATCGGTCGAAGTGCGAACCGTGGCCAGCGCAGAATCGTACGCATGGATGGCAGCGCACAGCAATACGTCTGAAAGCAGGACCATCCGATATCCCAGGCTCTTCACGTCATCCAGCGAGAGCACTGGACTTTTCCCTCCCAGCAACATATTCAAAACGCACGGCCCCTGCACCAACTCTGGAACTTTTTCAATCTGCGCAATCGACTCGGGCGCTTCCACCAGCGCCAGATCGGCCCCCGCTTCCAGGCCGGCATTCGCGCGCGCAATCGCTTCCTCAAATCCCAGCACGGAGTTGCAGTCCGTACGCGCAATAATGATGAAGTCCAGGCTGTCTCGTGCACCTACGGCGGCACGAATCTTGCTGACATATTCGTGCCGCGGAATCACCTGTTTTTTGTCCAGATGCCCACATTTCTTTGGAAACACCTGGTCCTCAATATGAACTCCAGCCGCCCCGTGGCGCTCATATTCATGGACAGTCCGTGCCATGTTGAGCTCATTCCCGTACCCTGTGTCGGCGTCGGCAATGATCGGAATCTTCACCGTCGCAGCCATCGCAGAGGCGTTGGCCACCATCTCAGACATGGTCGCCAGGCCGTAGTCCGGCAGGCCCAACCGGCTCGCGGAGGTCCCCATGCCCGTCATATAAATCGCGGAAAATCCGGCCAGCTCTGCGGACTTGGCGGAAAGGCAATCAAACGCACCCGGTGCAACGATAAAATCGTTCTTCAAGAGCAGTTGCCGGAATCGGCCCACTGAATTCATTAAAAATCCTCCGCTTGTTGCTGTTGCTGTGAATGGATGATCCGCTGATTGGCGTGGGACTCGCGTGATCGGTATTCGGAGGAGCGACCTCCCTTGCGGTTCAGGTTTTTCGTCATCAGAAATCGACATTCGCGATTCGGCGAAAGAATTTCAGAGTAGAGATTTGTCTTGCTCGTCAACAACACACCTCGAAAACAGCAGAATTTCACCTTTCCCTTAAGATTCCCTGAACATCTCTTTAAGGACTAAGACTCGCGAACAAGCGAAATGTACCTCGAATGCGCCAAAATAGTGTCGGAAGGGAAACAGAATGCGAAGTCTGCAATGGCTGACTGGGGCAACCACTGCACAAAAACGCGCGCTGCTCACCACCTCGCTGGGGTGGATGCTCGACAGCATGGACGTGATGCTGTTCTCGCTGGTCCTGGTCGAGCTGGAGCGCGACCTGCACATGAGCGCGGCCACCGCCGGCCTGCTGATGACTTTGACGCTGATCTCAGCCGCCATCGGCGGAGTCTTTTTCGGATGGCTCGCGGACAAGGTGGGACGCACCCGCGCCCTCATCTTCAGCATGCTCATCTACTCCATCTTTACCGCCGCCTGCGGCCTCGCTCACTCCGTGGAACAACTCGGAGTCTTCCGCTTCCTGCTCGGCCTGGGCATCGGCGGCGAATGGGCCGCGGGTGGCGCGCTGGTGGCCGAGACATGGCCGGATGAACACCGCGGCAAAGCCATCGGCATCGCACAGGCTTCCTGGGCCGCCGGATATGCGCTCGGCGCCGCCATCACTGCGGTCATCATGCCCCACTTCGGCTGGCGCGCCGTGTTCTTCGTCGGCGTCTTGCCGGCGCTTGTCACCATATGGATTCGCCGCTCCGTCAAAGAGCCCGAAATATGGCAGCAAAAAGCCGCCACCATGCCTCTACGCAGCATCTTTCAAGGCAAACTCCGGCGAGCCACCATCATCACCGCCTCCATGAACGCCGCTTCCCTATTTGCCTGGTGGGGCCTCTTCACCTGGATTCCGCGATTCCTTTCGCTGCCAGTGTCTCAGGGTGGCCGCGGGCTCAGCATCGTCCAAACTTCCGCCTGGACCATCGTCATGCAGATCGGCACCGCCCTCGGCTATCTTTCCTTTGGATACCTGGCGGATAACTTCGGGCGCAAGCGCATTTATATCGGCTTTCTTCTGGTAGCCGCCGCGCTTGTACCTCTCTACGCCAATACCCACAGCCCGCGCCTGTTGCTGTTACTCGGCCCCATCGTAGGATTCTTCGGCACCGGTTTCTTCAGCGGATTTACCGTCATCGCCAGCGAAATATTTCCAACCGCCGTGCGCGGAACAGCCATGGGCGTAGTCCGCGGAATCAGCCGGTTCCTGGGCGCGAGCGCTCCTTACCTGATCGGATACATCACGGACATCAGCGGTATCCAACTCGCTCTGTCCTCCATCTCCATCGCGTTTCTGGTGGCCGCTTTCATCGCCATGGGCCTGCACGAATCCAAATCCCATGCCCTGACCTAACGCCGACCGCCAGCGCTACGTCGCTGGTTTGCGCATCTCTCCCGCAAGCCTTTATCTTGATGGGGACGCGGTCCCTGAAGCACCGGAGGACATAGCATGGCAGTCAAATCTATCCCGGACGGATACCACAGCGTTCAACCGTATTTAATTTTCAACGGAGCAGCCAAGGCATTCGAGTTCTATAAAAATGCCTTCGGCGCTACCGAGCGGCTTTGCATGAAGCAGTCCGATGGACGCATCGGCCACGCAGTGCTTGAAATCGGCGACTCCTGCATCATGATGGCCGATGAACACCCACAAATCGGAGCCTTCGCCCCGACCCACTATGGTGGCAGCCCGGTTTCGCTGATGGTCTACACAGCGGATTGTGATCGGACCTATCACCGGGCCATCGCTGCTGGAGCGAAGAGCGAACGCGAACCCACCGACCAATTCTATGGCGACCGCATGGCCGGAGTTCAGGATCCCTTCGGCTATAGGTGGTACATCGCCACTCACACCAAAGACGTGTCCAAGGCAGACCTGGAGAAAGCGCACTGAAGCCCTTGATGATCGCGTCGCCTCCGCTCGAGATCTTCGCGTAGCCGGTCAGCTCGCCATTGCCCGGCTTCGCTTCGGATCGTCGAAGTATTCTTCAATCTCTTCCAGCGTCTTACCTTTCGTCTCCGGCAGGAAGATGGCCACAATCAGCAGGTAAACCACGGTACACGCTGCGAACACAAAGAAGATCCTCGAGTATCCGTACTTACTGACAAACGGCAGGAAAATGCCCGCCAGGATCGTCGACACCATCTGGTTCAATACCAGCGCGATGCTCATGCCATTGGAGCGAATCCGGGTCGGCATCAACTCCGACAGCGCCAGCCATACGCACACCCCCGGCCCCAGCGCATAGAACGCCATAAACATGTAAAGACCCAGTGCCACCAGCCAGCCGTGGCCCGCGTTGGGAACCTGTCCCAGAACGGCCTTCTGTATCCGCAGCGGTGCTGTACGAGCCTCCTCCACATTGGCGAATGGATCCTTCATCAGCGCCTCCAGCTTACTGTTTGGAATCGCGCCTTCCCGCGTAATGTGAATCGGAGCCGCCCCCTTCTCATCCGAGCGGACAAAGCTGGTTTCAGCGGTAAATCCGCCATAGGAGTAAATGACCTCCAGCGACGCGCGGTCAGGGCTAATCAAGTTTCCACTGTAATTTTCGCTGGCCAGCAGTTTCTTCGCCACATCCGCGTCGAACGGCAGCGTCAGTGTCTGGTCCGGCTGAACCATCGCCTGAATCGCATCGCGGCAGTCCAGATTCGCTCGTTCAGTTTTGATAAACAGCAAGCCGACCACAAGCATCGACACAACAATTCCCGACGTCCCAAGAATGAACAGAAATTTTCTGCCCTTCTTGTCGACCAGCGTCATGCCGACAATCGTCACTAGAAAATTCACGCAAGTAAAGACGACATAACCCCAATGCGCGCTGACGTCGGAGAGTCCGCTCTGCAGAAGAATTCCCGTGTTGTATGCAATCAGCGAATTGATGCCAGTGGCTTGGTTAACCAGAAGAATGGCGCACGCGAGCAGAAACGGGACAACATATTTTCTCCGCAGCAGAGAATCCTTCACCTTCGCCCCAGCCGCGGAGGTGCTCTGCGCATGGACTGCCAGCGCGGTCTCTTCCATCTCGCTCAATTCAACATCGGCTTGCTCTTTGGTTCGTGAACGAAGCAGCGCGGCATACGCCTGCTCTTTTTTCCCACGCTTGAATAGCCACCGCGGAGACTCTGCCAGAAAAAAACTACCCAAAACAAATAACAATCCCGGTGGCAGCGATACCCAGAAAATCCGCCGCCATGCCTGGTTCTTGAATGCGAAGATTGCAGCAGGAGTGGCCACCCGTTCCACGGCCGCGACGCGATAGCTGTAATAAATCCCGATCAGCGCCGCCGAAACCACGCCCAGCGTCAGCAGCCACTGAAAGACGCCGGTCCCTTTTCCCCGCGTCGACGCCTTCAGGCATTCCGCCAGATACAGCGGCACCACAATCCCAATCAGGCCGCCGCTGATTCCCTGCAAGAGACGTCCAAAAAACAACGGACTGTAGCCATGCGACAGGGCGAT
The DNA here is from genome assembly GCA_021778815.1 of Acidobacteriota bacterium. Classification (GTDB taxonomy): domain Bacteria; phylum Acidobacteriota; class Terriglobia; order Terriglobales; family Acidobacteriaceae; genus JAKAAZ01. The sequence goes on from JAJYBW010000208.1 coordinate 4,573, forward strand.
CACCGGAATGCTGAATACGAACAAGAGTCCGCTCAAGATCATCAGCGGCCTGCGCCCCATCCAGTCCGCAAGCAACCCGGCAAACAACGTGGAGATCACGCTGCCCAGCAAAACCGCTGCAACAATAATCGATAACTGGCCCGCGTTCAGGTGCGAGGTCGCTTCCAGATACGGCAGTGCGCCGCCGATGATGCCTACGTCGACTCCATACAACAGGCCGCCAAGGCCGGCGACTAAGAGTAGAAAGCGGTTATACGTGGTTTTGGAATCGCCCGGTGCTGTCGCAGAACTCTGCGCCGCTTCAGAATTGTTCATAGAATGACTTTACGACGGACGGCAAGCACATTGAAACTAATGTCGCGGAGAAATTCTGCCGACCCCCCGTGTAAATCAAAAGTGGAAGACAATTCCGGTGCTCAAAATGCCCGTCTGCGCATCGCTGATTAGGTTGGCGCCGGGGCCTCGCTGATAACTCACCTCGATCACCCGCCAATCGAGCCGTGGTATCAACGCAACGTCCACTCCCGCCGTCGGTTGATAGGCAAATCCCGTGTAGGTCGAGAAGCCGCTGAATGACTCTCCGGCGGAGCCTACTCCCAATAGAAATTCAGCGTAGGGTTTGATGCGCCCCTTTCTTAGTCTTAAGGTCAATCTGGGGCCCAATAAAAATGAGTTGATGTGGAAACTGCCGCCGCAACATGCCGAACCCGTTAGGAAGGTTCCCCGGGCGTCGAGGCCCGGAAGCAATGGCCCCACTCGCAGGAGATTGAAGTACCCTCCCACCGTGGCCCCATACATACTGCTCGGATCCTGATAGCTGCTTCCGTCGATGGCTCCGTTGAACTCGCCATACACACCGAATTGCGCCCGGGCACAGCAAGGGAATACCAGGGCGAGAAAAAGGGCACACATCAACAGCCGGGTGCGAGGATTCATAACCCACCTCTTGGACAGATACTACTATCGAACCAGTCCGCTACATCTTAGATATTTAAGACATAGGCAGGCCAAGCTCGACTTGACAATCGCTTCGAGCATCGGATAACCTCCATGGCAGGTATGAATCGCTGTCTCCACAACATGCAAATGCCCATGCGAATGCCAATCTGCGTTTGCGGGCGGCTGTTTCTGGAGAGACGAGCGATTTTATAGTCCACCTCTGATCAGAAGATTCAGTCACCCGCAGCCATCCGCTAGCGGGTTTTTCTTTTTGAGCATCACGAAATCAGCGCCGTCTTAGGAGAAATCGAATGTCTGAACCGAATCAACAACGACCCGCGACCCTCGCCGTTCACGCCGGCCAGGCTGTCGATCCCACGACCGGATCCCGCGCCGTGCCCATCTACCAGACAACTTCCTACGTGTTTGAGAATGCCGATCATGCGGCTGCGCTCTTCGGTCTGCAGCAGTTTGGCAACATCTACAGCCGCATCATGAACCCGACCAACGATGTGCTGGAGAAGCGTGTCGCCGCACTGGAAGGCGGAGTCGCAGCGCTGGCGACAGCCTCCGGCCAGGCAGCAGAAACGCTCACCATCCTCACGCTGGCAAACTCCGGCGACGAGATCATTTCGAACACATCGCTCTACGGCGGCACCTACAATCTGTTCCATTACACCCTGCCCAAGCTCGGGATCAAAGTGCGTTTTGTCGACGCCGATGACTATGACGGCCTGCGCAAAGCCATCAACAATCGCACCCGCGCCGTCTATACCGAATCCCTC
>JAJYBW010000209.1 GCA_021778815.1 Acidobacteriota bacterium
CAAGATTTCACTGCCGCTGGTGGGCGATGTGCAGGCAGCGGGTTTGACGCCCACGCAACTGAAGACGGAGCTGGAAGTGCGCTTCGAGAAGTTCCTGACCAATCCGGCTGTGAGCGTTATTGTGGCAGAAATTCGCAGTCAAAGGGTCAATGTGCTGGGCCAGGTGATGCGTCCGGGAACGTATGCGCTGATTCCACCCATGAACGTGATTGATGCGGTGGCGACCGCGGGTGGATTGAGGGAGTTTGCCAAGCCGAACAAGATTTACGTGTTGCGGACCTTGCCCAACGGCCAGGTGGAACGCATCAAGGTGCAGTACAACAACGTGCTGAAGGGCAAGCGAGGCAGCGTGGATGTGATGTTGCAGACGCGCGATACCGTGGTGATCCCGTGACCAGGCTGCTGTTCCTGCTTCACAGAATTCGTTTCTCCATTCCCATGGCGGCTGTGGTTCTGGTGGTTGCCTGGCAGTTGCTGCCGGGACCACGGGCGATGGCGCAGGCTGTGCCGGCGGGGAGTGGAGACACAAATCCAGACGATCAGCCGCTGCCCGGACAAGATCTGTCCTCGAGCCTGACGCTGAATCAGGGAGTGAGCGCAATTGCCGCCGAGAATGAATCCTTCGAGCGGTACGGATTAGGCCTGACAGCCACCGGGGGCGAAATCACAAATTTTCTGGGTTCTCAAACCAACCCGAAGGCAGCGGCCTATATGCAATTCGGCGCCAGTGCCGGGTTGAAATTGCGGAGCAGCCGCACGCGGTACTTCGCGCTTTATCAGCCGCAGTACACCATTTATCCGCAGTACACCAGCGTCAACAATCTTTCGCAGAGCTTTTTTCAGAGCCTGGACCACGCATTCTCAGCGCACACGGTGTTGTCCTGGGGAACGACCGCGGCGCGTTATTTGAGTTTGAACGAGTATTTGCCGCAGAGCCTTGGCATCGGTGGAATCGGAGTCATTGTGCCGTCGCCGGGTCAGGAATTGCTGAACAGCAGCTTTGAGCTGACCAACGTGGCCACTAACCTGAGTCTGCGGCATTTGATGAGCGCCAAGACGACTTTCACCGCCACCTTGACGGGGGCCTATTTTCTGCTGGCGCCAACTTATTTGTCGACCGTCAACCCAACCTTTGCGCAGAGGTTTGTGACAGCTGGAGCCGATATACGGGTGGACTATCAATGGACCGCGCGCGATGCGATTGGTGTCGAGCTAACCCCGGTCTATGTTGAGGGATTAACGCCGAGCGGGCATCAGTCGGCCGAAACCCTGCAGGGCACCTATCAGCGGCAGCTGACATCGACCTTGACCGCCAGTGTAGGCGCGGGGCCGCTCTTTGTTCAGTCTTCCAGTTCGGCGTTCGGCCATGCCACGACGAACAGCTACGCGGTGAATGCTTCGCTTAACCGGACGATCCGGCAATCTCAATTTTCGGCTGGATACAGTCGCGCTCTTTTGGTGAATCTGCTGCAGCCTGCTGTAGTTGCCAATTCATTCAGTGCAGGCGCCTATCTGCCCCGGGGCACGCATTGGATTTTCACCGGAGCGGGTTCTTATTCGCACAATGCTGCAAATTCTTATTACGGCGCTGGGCACATCTATGGGGGATCGGCGCAGGCCTCCTATCAACTGACGCGCCAGATGCAGCTGGTGGCTCTTTACTCTCTGTTTTCACAAAGTTTTACATTTGGCACCCCGCAGCAGACCAGTTCATTTACGCGCAACCAGTTCGGCGGCGGAATCCAATTCAACCTAGGCAATGCAATCACCCGTGGAGGTGCGCAGTAATGGAACGCAAACCACCGTCGTCTATCGACGATTTTGTCTCCGTCATTCAACGGCGGAAGTATTGGATCCTGATCCCTTCCGTCACATTGATTGTGTTGGGAATGCTTCTGACTCCGCTGGTGCCGCGCACCTATAAGTCGACCACGACGATTATGGTGACGTCGCAGTCGGTGCCGTCGGTGTACGTAAAGTCGTCGGGCGAAAGTGACGGCGCCACCCGCCTGGAGGAAATTAACCTGCAGGTGATGAAGGGGACAGGATTCCCGGCGATCATCGAGAAGTTCAACCTATACCCGGAAATGCGCAAGAAGGCGAGTATGGCGCGAGTGATCGCGGTGATGCGCAAGGACCTTTCGGTCGATGAGGTTCCGGATGCGGGCGATGGCCGGGGAGGAATTCTGGCGTTCACGATTTCCTACGTGGGCAGGACGCCGCAGCAGGCGCAGGAGGTCACCAAGGCGGTGTCGCAGTTATTCCTGGACGAAAACCTGCGAGAAGGACGCAACCGGACCCAAGGGGCCTATGCCTTTTTGACGTCGCAATTGAATGCGGCCTCCCAGCGACTGGCCGCGCAGCAGGCAACAATGCAGGCCTTCAAGATGTCGCACGCGGAAAGTCTGCCGGAGCAGGCGCAGGCAAGCATGCAGACGATCAGCCAGATTCAGTCGGCGCTGCAGACCAATGAAGATGCTCTTACTCAAGCTGATAAACAGCGCGTGTATCTGCAGTCTGTGCTGAACGTGAAACAGAACGGAAGCCAGGGAACGGCTGCGCCGCCACCGGCGACTCCGCTGCAGATTGAACTGAGCCAGAAGCAGCAGGAGCTGCGGGCCGACCTGCTGAAATACACTCCGGAACACCCGGATGTGATCCGCTTGAAACACGATATTGCCGCCCTGAAGGTGGAGATCCAGAACGCACCCAAGGCAAGCAGTCCGGCGGCAGAGATTGTAGCGCCGCAACTGACCGGGCCTTCCATGAACGATCAGCTGAGGAGCCAACTGATTGCGCTCAATGTTGACATTAAAACTCGTCAGGCTCGGCAGGCACAGCTAGAACAGCGACTGGCTCAGTTGCAGGGATCGCTGGGTGGCTTGCCGGCAGTGCAGACGCAGTTTGCCGCTTTGAGCAGCGACTATGCGGAAATGCAGAAGAACTACAACACATTGCTGGAACGACAGCAAGAGGCAGCCATGGCGACCGCGCTAGACCAGCGGGAACAGGCGCAGCAATTTGCCATTGCTGAGCCGGCGAACCTTCCACTGGTGCCGTTCAGTCCGAATATTCTGCTGCTGAAAATGGCGGTGGTTCTGGTGGGATTGCTGGTAGGGTTTCTGTTTGCACTGGTGGTGGAAATTGGCGACGACACCATGCATAACTCCGACGAAGTGGCGGCGTACTTGAAGCTTCCGGTGATGGTGGCGCTTCCGAAGTGCAAAAATATCGCCGATGCAACGTGGGCTACGGGTACGGCTAGAAGTCAAGGATAGTGCCAGAACAGCCATGGAAACTCAAGGTGATGGAGAAGGACAAATGAAGATCGCGAATATTCAGCAGGAGAGTGTCTCAGTGAAAATAGCGGATGCCGGCATGCAGGCGACTGTGGAACCGGCAGTGCTGTCGCCACGGGCGGTCAGCAGCTCGGATCTGCCCGCACGCCAGGTGGATTTGTCGGGGATCTCGCAATCGCTGGTGACGCTGGCTCCGAGCGGAGCCGAGCTGAACCCCAAGCAGCAGGTGATGGCGGAGCAATTTCGTTTGTTGCGGAGCCGGGTGAAAGGGTTGAGCAAGGACTTTCAGCTGCGCACGATTCTAATTACCAGCACATTGTCCGGCGAAGGAAAGACGACCGTGGCGGCGAACCTGGCCGGGTCGCTGAGTTGCGTGGAAGGCATGCGGGTTCTGCTGGTCGACTTTGATCTGCGCCGTCCCAGCCTGCATTCCGTGTTTGGGGTGACGCCGGATCGGCGTCAGCCGTCCTGGCTGGCCGACGAGGTGCCGTGGAAGCGGGCGATCTACCAGGTGAATCGCAGGCTGGATGTTCTGTTCGGATTCAACACGCTGGATGAGCCGGACGAATTGCTGCAAAGCAGCCGGCTGGAAAAGCTGCTCGATGAAATGAAGGCGGCCTACGATGTGCTGATTCTGGACTCGGCACCGATGATGGCGGTGGCCGATACGCACTCCCTGCTGCCGCTGGTGGACTGCAGCTTGTTTATTTTGAATGCTGACAGCACGCCGATTCACGGTGCGCGCGAGGCCCTGGCGATGATGCAGGACAAGGTGGCTGGCTGTGTTGTGAACCGTGTCGATCACCTGAAGAGCGAAGACTACTATCGCAATTCAGGTTACGGGTACGGATACGGATCGAAGCGTAAGGAGAGCTGAGATGATTCGCGTCTTCAATCTTTACGTGCCGTCCAGCAAACTGTTCATGGTCATCGGCGACGCGCTGTTGCTGGCGACCGGATTCTTTTTGTTGTTTCGACCGTTGACGCCGACGGACACGATGGAGGATGTGCAGCTGTATGTGCTGGTGCTATTGGCATCGATCGTAGGAATCTGGTCGTTCTACTTTTCCGATTTATATGAACACTCGACCATGTGCAGCCGGCAGTCGGTTTTGGTGGCAAGCCTGCGCGGCCTGGGAATCAGCGCGCTGTTGCTAAGCCCGCTGGTGTGGCTGCTGACCGGCGATCACCGCATGCGCGACCATTTTATGGAGCCAGCGCTGGCCTTTGGATTGATCTTGTTGTACGCACAGCGACGAATTTCCGACTGGTGGCATCGCCGCGTCAGCGGCGGCGAGCGCGTCCTTCTCGTGGGCTCGGGAACCACGGTCCAGCTGCTCGCCGAACAGTTGGCTGGAAAATGCGGATTGCCGTTGAAGCTGGCGGGAGTGGTGCTCGATCACAGCCGTCCACTTCCCAAGGATTTTCGATTTGCAGTTGTGGGTACGGTGGATCGCCTACGCGAACTGGCACACTCGTTCCGTCCGGATCGAATCGTGATCAGCTCGGAGATCGGCGTCTCGACGGTGTCGGCCGACGATCTGCTGGCATTGCGCCGCATCGGCATCCGAGTGCAGGATGCGGGCGAGCTATACGAATCTGTTACCGGCAGAGTGCCTGTGGAGTCGGTTCGGTCGAATGGATTGGCCTTTGGCGCAGCGTTGATTCCGACGGCAATTAAGCGTTCCATCCATCGAGCCGCGAGTTTTCTGGCTGCCCTGGTGTTGACGATTTTGCTGGCACCGATCGGGCTGCTGGTGGCTATTGCGGTCAAGCTGGAATCGGAAGGCCCGGTGTTTTATACCCAGGAGCGCGTTGGTCTGGGCGGACGTACGTTTCGAGTGATCAAGTTTCGATCGATGCGCAAGGATGCTGAAAGTGCCTCCGGACCGGTATGGGCCACGAACAAGGACACTCGTGTGACGCGGGTGGGAGCGATTCTGCGCAAAGTGAGGCTGGACGAGCTGCCGCAGGTGATCAACGTGCTGCGCGGCGAGATGTGCCTGGTTGGGCCGCGTCCTGAACGCCCGCATTTCGTGCGCATGCTGGAAGAGCAAATTACGTACTACGATCTGCGGCACTGCATTCCGCCGGGAATCACCGGATGGGCGCAGGTATGCGCCAACTACGGATCGAATGTTGAAGAGTCGCGCACCAAGCTGGAATACGACCTGTTCTATGTCAAAAACGCATCGCTTTTGTTTGATCTGCTGATTTTGTTCAAGACCATCAAGATTGTCCTTTGCGGACGAGGAGCTCGCTAGTACGGGAGAGACTTTTCCCGGGCGTTTGCGCTGGGAACGCAACAGGACAACAAAGGAGAATTACCTTGTCGCGCATACTTCATTTAATTGCGAGCGATTCGATCGGCGGTCCGGAGAAGCAGCTGCTACACCACGCGCGGGACGCGCGGGATGCAGACTACGATGTCATCTTGGGCAGCTTTCAGGATGATCCGCAGCCGCCGGAGTTGTTGTCGGTGGCCAGCCGGTATGGTGTCGAGACGGTTTCCGTGCCGGGCGGAATTCGACCGGGACTGGTCGATGATTTGACGCGGTATCTGCGTAGCGCCGATATCGACCTGCTTTGCACGCACGGATATAAGGCGAATGTTTTGGGGCACTTTGCCGCCAAACACGCCAATGTTGCCTGGGTGCCGTTCGTTCGCGATTTCACTTCGGAAACCTGGCAGGTGACGTTGTACGAGCGTCTGGAACGTAGTTTGCTGGTGCGCAGTCCGTGGGTGGTTTGTATTTCTCCGGCACAGGCACGCGAGCTGGGACGACTGCGTCGCGGACGGCGAGCTCCGCTGGTGATTCATAATGCTGTGCTGGCACCACGTGAGACAGGATTGTCGCAGGAGCCGGCGCCATCGCGTGAAGAGCTGGGATTCAGTGGCGGCACATTCGTGTTTGGCGCGGCTGGCCGCTTTAGCCGGGAAAAGGGACACCGCGTTCTACTGGATGCCTTTGCAACGCTGCAGAAGATGCTGCCT
>JAJYBW010000210.1 GCA_021778815.1 Acidobacteriota bacterium
GAGAGACTGCGGATCCACGGATGAAATATCACGTCCATTCCAACGTATCAAATCGCGTCGCAAGTGTCTTCAATTCAGCAGTAATGCAGCATATTTTCATCGTGACAGACAAGTGCCAATTGCGGTTCCCGGCGGTATGCCGCCATCAAGCAGCAAGTTTGCCAAGGGCAATTACAAAAGTCTTACATATGGGCTTCTTCCCCGCTGCTAGCCTTGATTCAGCAAGCGATTTCATTCTTGTTCCTGAGGTATTGCGTGGCTCCCATATCCAATGAAGCCGTCGAGATGAGCACCATCGAGACGTCCCCCCTTCACTCTGCGACGATCGAAACCACTGAAGCGACATTTGTCGGAACTCCGGTGTCTGTCCCTGTCTACATAGCTCCCTCGGCTGCACGCGTTAAGCCAAGTCTTCCGGTGCTGGGTCGAGCAACACAGGACAATGGCGTTACCTGGACAACCGCGGTTTTTCTGGCCATTTTCCATATCGGAGCGATTGCCGCCTTCTTCTATTTCAGCTGGAGTGCCCTGGCCGTTTTCGTCGTGACCTACGTCCTGGCAATCAATGTCGGCATCGGAATGTGCTACCACCGGCTGCTGACGCATCGCGGCTACAGAGTCCCGAAGTGGCTGGAATATCTGATGGCAATTTTTGCCACCACCGCGCTAGAAGGCGGGCCAATGTTCTGGGTCGCCACTCATCGCGTCCATCACCAATACAGCGACCATGTCGGCGATCCGCATACACCCACGGAAGGCGGCTGGTGGGCCCATGCCGGGTGGATTTTGAAAGGCAAAGCGCTGCACACCGAAACCGCCATGCTGGCCCGTTACGCGCCGGATCTCGCAAAGAATCGCTTCTATGTTCTGCTTAGCAAATATCACTGGGTTCCGTTGACCATCGAGGGCCTGCTCCTTCTCGCCATCGGCGGATGGCAGTGGGTACTGTGGGGAATATTCCTGCGCGTCACCGTCGGACTGCATGCTACCTGGCTGGTCAATTCGGCGACTCACCTTTGGGGTTCGCGCCGCTTCCAAACCCGCGATGATTCGCGTAACAGCTGGTGGGTTGCATTGCTGACTGGCGGCGAAGGATGGCATAACAACCATCATGCCCATCCAGTATCGGCTCGGCACGGCCTTACCTGGTACGAATTCGATCCCAATTATTACGGTATCTGGTTCCTGAAGAAGCTTGGTCTCGCCCGCCAGATCAAGATCGCTCAATTCGATCCCGACGATCCTCGGCCTGCTGGCGTCCAAGCATCATAGACCGTTTCACGTTGCTCTCCTACCCTTAAAGCCTGACGGCTCGAGCGATTTCTAAAAGGGAATCCGCTCTATACTGCCGTCAGGCTTTTCGTTTGCTCGAAAGCAATTCGACAGGTATGCAGAAGATCACTCGTAGACGCGGAACCATTGCTTTCTTCATCACCCTGGGCGCGTGCCTGGTGGCGCTGGCGATCGCTTTGAACGTTCGATGGGTGATTCTCAACTGGCATGAGATTGTTCCGCTGGTTCTGGGTGTTTTTTTCTTTGGGATATTAATCGCGGGCGTTGTGCTGAATACGATTTTTCTGGTGCGAGAAATCCGACGCAACGAACGCCACGACAGTTTCCTGAACGCTGTCACGCATGAGCTGAAAACCCCGATTGCCTCGATTCGCCTCTATCTTGAAACTCTGCAGCGGCGGGATCTGAGCGAGGACAAGCGTCAGGAATTCTACAGGGTCATGCTGAATGACAGCGAACGTCTGCTGGCCACAGTAGAACAAGTGTTAAAGGCCGGGGAAGTCGGCCAGCGCGGACCAGACGACATCAGCATCCGCGTGGACATACGAGAGATGGTGGAAGACTCCTGCCAGGTAGTGACGCTCCGAAACCATCTGCCTCCTGAAGCCATCGAGTTCTTGAACGAAACACGCGGCATCTCCACGGTTGTTGTAGGGAACCCTGAGGATTTGCGCGCGGCGATCATGAATGTGCTCGATAACGCTGTGAAATACTCCCCGAAAGATCCGAAAATTAGGGTGCAGCTCGCGGTCGAACACGATGCGTGGGTGGTCCTTCGCGTGACTGACAATGGGATCGGCATTTCAGATGTTCACCTGAAGCGAATTTTCAAAAGATTCTATCGGGTGCCCAGCCTGACCGTGTTACGCACCAAGGGTACCGGCCTGGGGCTATTCCTGGTACGTACCATTGCACGGCAACATGGCGGCGATGCCAGCGCCGCCAGCGAGGGCGAGGGCCGTGGAGCGACGATCACGGTTCAGCTGCCACGCATGCTGCACTCATAAGTCTGAGGAGATTCGTGAGCAAGGATGGAGTGAACCCGCGCGGAACGGGCGCCAGAAAGCCAGACGAGCGCAGCGGCAGCCGCATTCTGATTGTTGAGGACGAAGCTCATCTCGCCCAGGGATTGCTCTTCAACCTGCAGGCTGAGGGCCACGATGCTGTGGTCGCCGCAGACGGTGAGGCTGCAGTCGATTTGCTGCTGAAGCAATCCGAACCCTTCGATGCGATTGTTCTGGATGTGATGCTTCCTGGTATGGATGGATTTGCCGTTGCGCGCGCTATACGAGCCGCACAAAACTACACCCCGGTATTGATGCTGACCGCCCGCGGCCGGCCGGAGGATGTGTTGGAAGGCTTCGCTGCCGGGGCAGATGACTATCTGCCAAAGCCGTTTGAGCTATCGATCCTGTTGGCTCGACTGAATGGCTTACTGCGCCGCTCCCGGTGGCTCCGCCCTCGTGAGGCAGAACAGGAGCTGCCAACGACCGATAAATACACCTTTGCGGGCAAGACAATCGACTTTGGTTTGCTGGAAGTGCGCGCCGCGGACAAACAGGTGCGCCTGACCATGATGGAGGTCGAGTTGCTTCGCTACCTTGTCCACAATCCCGGTCGCGCCATCTCTCGCACGGAGATTCTCGATAAGGTCTGGCATCTACATCAGGACACGGATACGCGCGCGATTGACAACTTTATTGTTCGACTGCGCCGCTACCTTGAAGACGACTCTGTCCATCCGGTGCACTTGCAAACGGTACGCGGCATCGGATATCGCTTTGTGCCCCACCCAAAAGAAGATACCGAATAACCAGAGGTTCGGAGTTCTTGTCTTTCATGAATCTCGATCGCGCATTTAGAGTTGCGATCCCAGGGAAGAATTCAGTTATCGACGATGCAATGGCATCATGTCGACCTAGGGTTTCATGGAAGCAAGATCGCGGTTTCTCTCGATGGAAAACCCCTGACCAGCGTGACAGACACGACTCACCGTCACGGAATGTTCGGCCTCGGCACAGGCTGGAATCAAGCGCAATTCGACAATCTGGCCGTATTCCGGAATTGATCCGTTACTTCTCCAATAGTTTTCGGATCGACTGCAGTTCGGCGCGGTGTGCTAGTGTGGTTCTGGGATAACTTACCTTAAGCTCGGCCAGCGTATTCAGAAGGATTCTAGACACGATGATCCGAGCATTGTCCTTATCGTCCGCGGGAACAATATACCAGGGTGCATGACGGGTGGAAGTAGCGTGAAGACAGTCCTCATACGCAGCCTGGTAATCCTTCCAGTATTCTCTCTCGTGAATATCGGCTACACTCAGCTTCCAATTTTTCGCGGGGTCGTCGATACGCGACAGAAACCGCTGGCGCTGCTCTTCTTTGGATAAGTGAAGAAATATTTTTACAATGCGCGTTTTATTGCGATACAGATGCTCCTCTGACTCCACGATGGAGCGATAGCGATCCTTCCAGAGAGTTTTTCCCTTATGAGCTTCTGGCAACCCCTCATTTTTCAGCATCTCCGGATGCACACGCACGACGAGGACCTCTTCATAATAGGACCGATTGAAGATGCCAATTTTTCCTCGTTCAGGAAGACGGCAGTTTGACCGCCATAGAAAATCATGTTTCAGCTCTTCCGCGCTAGGCTGTTTGAAACTGAAAACCTGGCAACCCTGCGGATTAATCCCGGACATAACATGACGAATCGCGCCATCCTTGCCTGCAGAATCCATTCCCTGAAAAATCAACAGCAGAGCATAGCGATTGCAAGCGTAGAGCACTTCCTGTAGCGAACTCATCTTCGCTACATGATCTTCCAGAATCTCTTTATATCGCTCTTTCGTGGCATAGACCGGCTTCACACGCGTGGGCCAGCCCTTCAGGTTGATCTTCTTCCCGGGCGATACCCGGAAATCTTCCGGGTCAATCAGCTTTTTCGATGGATCGCTCATGCTTGCCTCATGTTTCACAACGTTTGATCTGGAAAATCAGTTTCCCGCATGTGCGACTTTCGGCTCCAGCTGTCGATTCAGCAGTTCGATCAGCGCTTCGGCTTCATAGACAGGCGGCTGGCAACTCGTTCCGCTGCAGAAGACCGCAAAACTTCGCGAGTCACGCAGTTCCGGAAGTTGCGGAAGTGTCTCTGCAAGCGACGGCGGCAACGCGTGCGCTTCAACAGCAGATCGGGGAAATCTCAGCACGATTTTGTTCACGGCGTAACGAGCCATCGCGATCACGGCCAGGCGGCGAGCTTCCTCGTCGTCGCCGATGATACAAACCTGCACTGGCGGCAATAGGTATCGCTGCAGCGCCAGGCCGTAGGCGCCGGCGTACAAGCCAAACTGCTCCGCAACTCCGGCAAAAGCTTCAAGCGTATCCTCTGCTTTTTCCCGTAACCCATTGTTTCCATTGAGCTCTGACAATCGCAACAAGAGGATGGCCGCCAGGGAATTCCCTGCGGGAGTGGGTGAATCCTGCAACGGCTTGCGTCGAGCCGCCAGCACTCCGAGGGGTGCTGCCGCAAAGGAATTCTGTGCAGTGTCAAAGAATCCGCCGTTGGTCGCGTCATAGAAGCGCGCAATCATCGCATTGGCGATGCGCGCCGCCTGCTGGTAATAGTGCAGATGCACGGTCGACTCCCAGGCGTCGAGACATGCCAGTCCCAGCGCTGCATAATCGTCAAGCATTCCAGCCACCGGCGTCGATGGAGGTTTCCCGTCCGCATAAGCCACAACGCGATCCAGGCTGCCATCCACATGCCACGATTCGCGCAGAATTCTGTCCAGCGAAAACAGCGCGAATCGGCGGGCAACGTCGAGCTCCAGAACTCGGGCCGCGTCGAGGTAGGCAGAGATCGCGAGGCCATTCCAGTTCACGTAGACCGTCTTATCCACGAAGGGTGTCAGCCGCTGCAACCGTGCTGCGTACAATTTTTTCTTCGCAGTCTGCAGCCGTTCGGTCGCCTGCTCCACAGTAATTGCAGACCGTCGCGCAATCTCTGCCAATGAGTGGTCAATGTGCAGCGTGTTCTTCTGCGGGTTGTGGTGCATGTCGCCCAACTCGCCAATATCGTAGTAAGCGCCGGCGACATCCATCTCTTCCGGGGTCAGAACAGCAGCGGCTTCCTCGCGCGTCCAGGTAAAGTAATCGCCATCGTCGTCGAGGGATTCGTCCGCATCCTGCGACGCATAGAAACCGCCGCGCTGGCGGTCGCTCAATACCGTGTCCATCCAGTGAATCACTTCCAGCGCAACGCGTGCGTGTTCCGGCTCGACGAAGCTTTGAAAGCTGTGCACGTAATTTTTCAATAGCTCTGAATTGTCGTACGACATCTTCTCAAAGTGCGGAACAACCCAGCGATCATCGACGGAATAGCGGTGGAATCCCCCCGCGAGATGGTCATACATTCCGCCGCTCGCCATCTTGTCCAGCGTCAGACGCGCCACGTTGTGAGCAGATTGATCTGCGCTGCGAGTTGCGTGGTCGAGCAACAAATCCAGAGTGGATGGATGAGGAAATTTCGGCTGCGTTCCGAACCCGCCGTTGTGTTTGTCGAACTGCTGCAACGCGGACTGCACCAGCTTGTCGACGATGCCGGCATGCAGATCTGCGGAACGACCAGAGAAGGATTCGTTGTATTCGATGGCCGCAACAACGCTGTCGGCAGACTCCAGAACTTCTTCATGGCGATCGCTGTAGGCATGCGCCATGGTCAGCAGCACGCGACCGAAACCAGGGCGACCATATCGTTCGTCCTTGGGAAAATAGGTGCCGCCAAAGAATGGCTTGCCCGCCGGAGTCAAAATGACGGTCAATGGCCACCCGCCCTGTCCGCTCATCGCCTGCACAGCCGCTTGATATCTCGCGTCTACATCGAGCCGTTCATCGCGATCCACCTTCACAGCGATAAAGTGTCCGTTGATGATTTCAGCAATCTCAGGATCTTCGTAGGATTCGCGATC
>JAJYBW010000211.1 GCA_021778815.1 Acidobacteriota bacterium
CTTCACCGTCTGCGATAACGCGGCCAAAGAAGTCTGCCCCATCTGGCCCGGTCAGCCCATCACCGCGCATTGGGGAGTGCCCGATCCCGCCGCCGTCCGCGGCACCCCGCAGGAAATCGAACGCGCCTTCGCGCAAGCCTTCGCCACCCTCGATCGTCGCATCACCCTGCTGCTCTCCCTGCCCCTCGCCTCGCTCGACTCCCTAGCCATCAAACAGCACCTAAACTCCATCGGCCGCCAGTAATCGCGCCGGTCACCTAGCATCCAGACTTTTTTAAATTGCTATATCTAGTCTGTAGATAAAAAGTCATCATGCAATGACACTTCTGGTGTGCCTGAAAATCCAAATAAGATTCTCGCTGACAATTTGCGGGCCTTGCGCACTGAGCGGGGTTGGTCTCAAGAAGACTTTGCCGCCAAGTGCGGGCTGCATCGGACGTATGTCGGCGCAATCGAGCGCGGCGAGCGCAACGTCACCCTGACCACGCTAAATAGCATTGCCAGTGCTCTACGGATATCTTCGGCAGAGCTTATCTCGGAGAGCCGGCGTGCAAAAAATCCCAAATGAAATTCTGAAACAAATCAAGACGGTCACAAACAAGCGGGCCCGATTTGTTTTGGATGCAATCGTAAAAAATGGCGCAGTCACTACGGAAGAGATAAGCCGCGCCGGTTATGAGCATCCACCGCGGGCTGCTCGCGACGTTCGCGAACTTGGATTCCCCCTAAGAACCATTCGCGTCAAGCACACCAACGGACGTTCCATCGCCGCATACACGCTTCCGTTAGGTGGGAAGGTTGAAAAGGGCAAAGCAGGCAGAAAAGACCTTCCCAAAAAGGTCCGCGACAGAATCATTATGGAGATGGGCGGAAAGTGTCGAACTTGTGGGTCGAAACATAATGTACAACTCGATCATCGCATCCCCTATCAAGTCGCTGGAGAGTCGCTGGGCAATGAAGCTGACTCGTACCAGCTGCTATGCGGTTCCTGCAATCGTAAGAAATCCTGGGCTTGCGAACATTGCCTAAACTGGTTAGAGGATAAGAATGTAGCAATCTGTAGTACTTGCTATTGGGCGGGATCACTAACCTACACGCACATTGCTTTACAGCAAGAGCGTCGGCTCGAAATTGTTTGGCACGAGAACGAAATTGTGGAATTCGACAGGATGGTAGATATAGCCAGACGCCATAATTCGACCATCGCGGACCAGATCAAGAGCATTTTACGTAGCTATACCAAATAGCCCAACCTGAGCTGCGAAGTCTTCCAAGGATCGCCTCGCGTATTTTTGGCTGCCTGCAATCGAATGGGACACGTAAAGCGATTCAACCGTTACCTCATGATTCCCATTCAGAGTTGCCTGGCTGGATCGACCTACATCCAACAGAATTCGATGGGCGACCGTTTCGGGAAGTGGCTCACCGTACTTTCTGCTTCCGCAATACCCGTCATAACTCAAAACGAAGGGGACCCGGTTTTCATTTAGGATAGCCAACGCTTCGATCATACGATGACGAGACACCCCCGCTACATAGCGTATATCGCGGCCTTCGCTGGTTCCCTGATAGGGCGGATCTAAGTAAAAGAAGTCGCCCTGTCGCGCTTCGTGAATCAGGGGCAGGAAGTCGGTCGATACTGCACGACACTTGTTTTTGAGTAGCCGATGCGCTGCAAGCAACTCTGCTTTCATTGTGGCCGGCCGTGTCCCTTTGCGGCGCTTGTCGGGCGACTGATTGAAATCTCCCGATGGATTGAAGCGCACTGCATTCTTAACGCATCGCGCAAGCAGGTACAGCAACTTCGAGGGGTCCCTGTCTGTATTGAACTCAGTCCGAATCTCGTAATATACCTCGATCGGATTCGCGCGCTCACGAAGCCAAAGCAATTCGTACTTTTCGGCAATTGTGATGGGGTCGTCGATTATGTTCTGCCACAACCGAATCAGTGGCTCTAATACATCACCGATCACATACGATGAAAACAGCCCTTTCTCTGCTGCAGCGAGTGTGACCGCAGCCGAGCCGGCGAAAGGCTCAATCAATCGGTTGTAGTGTTGGGCATGAACATGACTGAGAATTGCAACCGCCAATCGACGCTTGCTGCCCTGATACGGAATCGGGTGAGGGACTGAGAATCGCATCGCCTTTGCCGGGAACT
Organism: Acidobacteriota bacterium; assembly: GCA_021778815.1. Classification (GTDB taxonomy): domain Bacteria; phylum Acidobacteriota; class Terriglobia; order Terriglobales; family Acidobacteriaceae; genus JAKAAZ01. The sequence continues at coordinate 2,162 of JAJYBW010000211.1, forward strand.
CCCCTAAAGATTCCTGCGTCGAGTTTAGATCAATCTTGGTTTGACAGGGAGAATTGTTGACTCGCTCCAGCACGGAGACCCATTTTGAGATGGGCAGGTTAAAGAGTGCCGATTCGGAAGTCTTTGTGGGCGGACATGTCCAGGTGGCAGTAACTTACCGTCCCCCAATCATCCCCGCCAGTAGCGCGGTGCGCTTGGCTAGCTCGCTCACCACAATCGACTCATGCGTTGCGTGCGCACCTTCGCCCACCGCGCCCATTCCATCCAGTGTCGGAATTCCCAGCGCAGCCGTAAAGTTTCCATCCGACCCGCCGCCGGTGCTGGCTTCCTCCAACGCAAATCCCATCGCATGCGCTAATTTCTTCGCCTGCTGAAACAGCGCAACGGTCCCTCGACTGCGTTCCATCGGCGGACGATTCATCCCGCCCGTAATCGTCAGCGTGCAATCGCGGTCGGTCGCACGCAGCCCGCGAAACAGCTTCTCCACCCGCGCTGCATCGCGCATCCGCGCAATCCGCACATCCACTTCCGCCTGCGCTTCCGCCGCAATTACGTTCGTCCGCGTGCCGCCGCAAATCGTCCCAGGATTCACCGTAAGCCCCGTCTTCAAATCCGTAAATTGCGAAATCGTTTCAATCAGTCGAGCCAGTTCCAGCACCGCGGAATGGCCTTTCTCAAAATCGACGCCGCTATGCGCGGCCACGCCACGCACATGCACGGAGTAATCTCCCACACCCTTGCGCGCTGTCTTGTATGCGCCCTGCGGACCCTGCGCCGGCTCCAGCACAAATACCGCCGAACACTCCTGCGCAATCTTCTCCGTCACCGCGCGCGACACAGTACTGCCAATCTCTTCATCGGAGACAAGCAGCAACACCACCGGCGCCGTCAGCGCCTGCCGCTCGCGCAACATCGCCACCGCATGCAGCGCCATCACCACGCCCGCCTTCATGTCGTACACGCCCGGCCCGAACGCCTTTCCCTTCGCCACTCGAAACGGCATTTTCGCCAACGTTCCCATCGGCCACACCGTATCGAGATGGCCTAACAACAAAATCGGCTTGCGCCGCTCCTCCGCGCCTGCCTTCGCTCGACGCCCCATCGCGCCAAATCGTACTTCCAGCAAATCTCCAAACTGCTTCTGCCGGTGCCAGCGAATTTTCCCGCCAAGCTCCTCGAACCAGCCCGCCACCACGCGGCTGGCGCGATCCACCGCCGCCTTGTCTTCGCTGGGAGATTCAATCGAAGCCAGCGCCTCTAACTGCTCCAACATGCTTTTTTGTCGTTTTTCCGCGTCTTCCAGCAATTTGCCGGGTTCAACTCCCAGTGGATGGCTCACTCTGCGTCCTTTCGACCTTCTCGTTCGTCCTCATTGTTGCGGTTTTCGCACCGTTCGAAGTGCAGCCACGCCACATTATGTGGTAATTTTGCCACATCCATCTCGACGCGACTCCTTATAGGATAAGCGTTTACAAGATTGGAGCTACGCGATCGCGCGCAATCTGCAATTCGAACAGACCATCGGCGGCTCTGTCGAGTTCTCCGGGATCGGCCTGCACAGTGGTGCGCCAGTGCATTTGCGTTTGCTGCCAGCGCCAGGCGGTGCTGGCATTTTATTCCGCCGCACCGATCTCGACAATTTTGAAATTCCCGCAACCGGCCGCAACGTAGCTAAGGTCAGTTACGCGACCAGCCTCATGCGCCAGGGAGTTTTGATTTCCACCACCGAGCATCTGCTCTCCGCGCTGGTCGGCTACGGCATCGATAACGTCATCGTCGAGCTCGACAACCTGGAGTTGCCCATCCTCGATGGCAGCGCGCTGCCGTACATCACCGCCTTCCAGTCTGTCGGGCTGCAAACCCAGCGTCGCCGGCGAGAATATCTCCGCATCCGCAAAACCATTGAAGTCCACGATGCCAGCAAATTCATCGGCGTCTATCCCGGCGATGGCTACAGCGTTTCCTACGCCATCGACTTTCCCGCGCCCATCGGCAAAGAATCGTTTCAGCTGGATCTGAATACCGGAGCCTACGCCACTCAACTCGCCGCCGCCCGCACCTTCGGCTTTCGCGAGGATGAAGAAAAGCTTCGCAACATGGGACTGATTCGCGGCGCCTCTCCAAAAAACGCAATCATCCTGACCAGTCAAGGCGTGCAAAACGGGCCCCTCCGTTTTCCCAATGAATTTGTCCGCCACAAAATCCTCGATCTGATCGGCGACCTGGCGCTGGCAGGCAAACGCATCCAGGGCCACGTGGTTGCCGAGCGAGCCGGCCACGCCATGCACACGGCACTGGTCGCGCGGCTCTTGCAGGACCGTTCCGCGTGGGAGCTGGTTCATCTCCCCGTGCAGGAAGAAGAAATCTCCATCCCCTCGCTGCTGCATCCGGCCACACTTTCCGCTTAAATCCAGAAGTACGCCACTTTCTTCAAATATCTTTTTCTGCCCCGAAAACGGTGCTTGACATTTAGTTGCCTTAGCAACTAAATTGTCGATATGGTTGCTAAGGCAACTATTTCTAGGGCAGGTCAACGAGGGTCAAAATGAGCGCCGCAAAATCCCGTCCCCGATACGTAAGCAGCTTGGAAGACCACCTTGGATACTGGCTGCGGCTGGTTTCCAACAACGTATCCGCCTCCTTCGCGCGCCGCCTGGAAGCACTCGATGTCAGCGTTTCCGAGTGGGTGGCGATGCGCAAACTTTTTGATCAGCCCGCCGCAATTTCCATCAGCGCACTTGCTGGGCAAATGGGAATGACCAAGGCTCCTGTCTCGCGACTTGTTGAGCGACTGGTGCAGAAAGAATTGGTCTACCGGCAGGACAGTCGTGACGATGGTCGCGCACAGCAGATTTGGCTCAGCTCTGCCGGACAGAAACTGGTTCCCAAGCTGGCTGCCATTGCAGATGAAAACGACGAGGCGTTCTTCGCGCATCTGCCGATCAGTGGCCGCGTAACGATGATTGCGCTCATGAAGGATATCGCCAAGCGATACCGCCTCACGCAAGTCCCAATGGACTGATGTCGCAAAGAAACCGTGGCCACGTCACAGAAAAATCAACCAGGTATGCACGAAAGGACAATCATGTTCACGCAAGAAACCATTGCCGTGCTGCACGAATGCAGCGAGCGTTCCGTTGCCGGAAATATCACATTTCCTGAAGTTGTCGGAAAACTGATGGCAGTCGGCATCGAGCAGTACCATGCGGATCTCTATCGTCGCGAAATAACCTACTATGCCGCGAATGGCGACAGTCACATGGAATCCGAAAGCGGTCTCGATTCGAAAAAATTCAATGCGAACGCGGTGGCCGCAGCCTTGAACCCCAACGGAGTCAAAGAAGCGCTGCGCCAGATTCAGCACAAGGAAATCGACTATCAGAAGTTTCTGCGCGGCATCTTATCCGCGGGAGTCGCCAACTATTGGGTCTATCTCGCGGGCAAGCGCGCTATCTACGTCGCCCGCAACGGGGATGAATATGTGGAGTGGTTTCCAGGAGCACGATGAGCCGCGAATCCCCGCAGCGCAGCGCAGACACAACCGCATACATCGCGCTGGGTTCGAACCTGGGCGATCGTGAGCGAACCCTGCGCTCCGCCATCGCTGCGCTTCGACAGCTTGGTGCCGTCGACGCAGTTTCTTCGTTCTATGAAACTGCTCCAGTCGGTCTGGTCGAGCAGCCGGATTTTTTGAACGCCGTCGTCGCATTGCAAACAGCACTGCCGCCGCAGGAATTGATGGCCGCGCTGTTGCGCATGGAGCAGCAGCATGGCCGTGATCGCAGTGTTTCCGCGCCCAAAGGTCCGCGCACGCTCGATCTCGATCTGCTCTCGTATGGAGATGTGGCGATGGAAACACCCGCGCTAACCCTGCCGCATCCGTCGCTCACGGATCGGCGATTTGTTCTGGTTCCGCTTGCAGAAATCGCACCGCAGTGGCGTCATCCCGTCAGCGGAAAAACCGCAGCCATGTTGCTGCGGGAGCTATCGCGGCGCGACGGCGAATCGGACCAGCCGCTGCGAAAATCCCAATCTTCCACAGCCTCCTCTTGAGCCTCGCCGCCGATTCACGTACATTGCAAGAAACGCGCGCAGTTT
>JAJYBW010000212.1 GCA_021778815.1 Acidobacteriota bacterium
CGACCAACGATCTGGACATTCCCACGCTGGAAATTCTGGAAGAAAGCCTGCTGGAATTTCGCGGAGCCCTGGTGCTGGTGACTCACGATCGCTTTATGCTCGATCGCGTTTCAACGACAGTGCTCGGCCTCGACGGTCGCGGCGGCGCAGAGCGCTTCGCTGACTATTCGCAATGGAACGCGTGGAAGAACGAGCGCGGCCAGAAGAAAAACACCGAGCTTTCGCCGCGATCGATGGACACCCCCGATAACGCCGCGAAGCACACGTCGCAAACCTCTTCGAGTCAGATCAAGAAAAAACTTTCCTATCTGGAAGCACGGGAATACTCGACCATCGAGCAGGAAATTGCCGATGCGGAACAGCAGCTTCAATCGCACCGCGAGACCATGGAAGATCCCGCGATCGCTACGGACGCTGCGCGCCTGGAGAAGGCGATGGCAGACGTCGCCGAATCTGAAAACCGCGTCGACGAACTTTATCTGCGATGGACGGAGCTGGAAACCAAGCTGAAATAGCGCAGCGTACAATCACCTTTTCTGGAACTGGAGGTCCTGTCGCCATGAACCGTTTCCCACTCCCCAGGCATGCGATGCTGCACATGGCTTTCATCCTGTCGTTGTTTTCTGCAGCAACGATTTCCGGCACCGCCCAGAACTCCGCAATCTCCCCGGCTCCCGTCCGAGTCGCTGTCGTCGGCCTGGTGCATGGCCATGTCGCGGGCTTTCTGCCCGCGTTGAAAAGTCATCCAGAAATTCAGCTGGTCGGCATTGAAGAGCCCGACACGGCATTGGCGAAGAAATACAGAAATCAATTTCACCTGAACCCGAAGCTGTTCTACACCAGCATCGATGCGATGATGCAGCAGACCCATCCCCAGGCCCTGCTCGTGTACACCGCCATCAGCGATCATCGCAAAGTGATTGAGATGGCCGCCGCTCACGGCGTCAGCGTAATGGTCGAGAAGCCATTGGCCACGACGCTGGACGATGCATTGGCAATTCGAAAAACAGCCCGCGACCATCATATCCAGGTACTGGTGAACTACGAGACCACGTGGTATTCCAGCAATCGCGCCGCCTATGACGAACTGCACCAAGGCAAGCTGGGCGAGCTGCACAAGGTGATCTTCCGCGACGGCCACCAGGGGCCGAAAGAGATCGGTGTCCCGCCGGAGTTCCTAAGCTGGCTGACCGACCCGCAGAAAAATGGCGCGGGCGCATTGTTTGATTTTGGCTGCTACGGCGCCGACCTGGTCACCTGGCTGATGCACGGCGAAACTCCCATCAGCGTCACCGCGGTGACGCAAACCGATAAGCCGCATCTCTATCCGCATGTCGATGACGATGCCACCATTATCGTGCGCTACCCCAAAACGCAGGCGGTGCTGATGCCTTCCTGGAACTGGTCATTCAGCGTGAAAGATATGGCGCTGTATGGCACCAAGGGATCCGCCGTCACAGTGGGACCAGACAAACTGCGGGTACGCTACCAAGGACAGAACCAGTCAACGCTGACAACTCCGCCACCGCTGCTTGCGCCGCAGGATGACTCCCTGCACTACCTGGTTGCCGTTCTACGTGGACAATTGGTCCCGAAGGGTGATTTGACTGCATTGGATACCAACATCATCGTCATGCAGATTCTGAGCGCCGCTCGCGAATCAGCCCGCACTGGCCGAACTATTTCGTTGAAACCGCTTGCGGAATAAAAAATTCAGGGAGTGCATAACCTACATTGCACTCCCTGTATCCCTACAAAAACGTCTTTGGATGCGGCGGTTACGCGTGTCTACCGGCCATCATCTCAACTCCAGAAAACTGTTCGATCATCGCTCGATTGAATGCCGGAATGTCATCCGGCTTGCGGCTGGTTGTTAAATTCTTGTCAACGATCACCTGCTGATCGGTCCATTCTGCGCCGGCATGTTTCAGATCGGTTTTCAGCGATGGCCACGATGTCAGCTTGCGTCCTTTCACCACGCCCGCTTCAATCAACATCTGCGGCCCGTGACAAATCGCTGCGACCGGCTTGCCGGAATCAAAGAATTTCTTCACGAAACTAACCGCCGCCGGATCCATGCGCAGCTTGTCCGGATTCATCACTCCACCTGGAAGCAACAGCGCGTCGTAATCATCGGCATTGGCGGCCTTCAGTTCACGGTCCACTCTCACTTTGTCGCCCCAATCGGTCGACTTCCATCCCTTGATTTCTCCGCTGTGCGGGGAGATCACTTCGGTTTTGGCGCCCGCTTGTTCCAGAGCTTTCTTCGGCTCCGTAAGTTCTACCTGTTCGAATCCATCCGTGGAGAGAATCGCGATTTTCTTTCCAGAAAGATTGTCCATGGTTTGTACCTCTTTCAAGTAAGAGGACAAAACCATGACAATCGTTGCCGCTGCGTCGCGATTAAAAATACGCCAGAGTCGAAGCTCCTTTGCACTCCTACAGTTCCCACCAGAATGTTTGCAGATTTTCTCCGGTCACATCGTGCGCAGCGCCGGGAGACGGAAGAAAGAGCGAAATATTTTTCTCTGCCGCAGCAGTCATCAAGCGCTGAATCGGCTCCTGCCAGGGATGAAATGCAAGATTGAACAACCCCCAATGAATCGGCAGCAACAGTTTGCCTTGCAGATCGAGATGCGCCTGCGCTGCATGGATAGGGCCCATGTGAATATCCGGCCAGTCCGCATCGTACGCTCCAATCTCCAGCATGGTCAGGTCGAAGGGACCGTAGGCATCGCCGATGGCACGAAATCCAGGAAACATTCCGGAATCCCCTCCGAAAAAAATGTTGTGCCGCGGTCCGCGAATCACAAATGAAGACCACAAGGTCTCGTTCCTTCCCCACAAACTACGGCCGGAAAAATGACGCGCAGGCGTGGCCGTAATGCTGCCATCCGAGCCGAGGCTGGTGGATTGACCCCAGTTCAACTCTGTAATTTTCTGCGGCGCAATCCCCCAGGATTCCATTTTTTTTCGAAGTCCAAGAGAGGCGACAAAGCGCGTACGATCGCTTTTCAGCCGAACTGCAAGCTGCTTGAGGGTGGCGTGATCCAGATGATCGTAGTGGTCGTGCGAGAGCAATACCGCGTCGAGCGGTGGTAGATCTTTCAACGCCAGCGTCGGTGGATAGAAGCGTTTCGGGCCGGCAAACGAGACAAATGAGGCACGCTCACTCCACACGGGATCGGTCAGAATCGTGAATCCATCCACCTCAATCAACAGCGTGGAATGCCCCATCCACGTGACGCGCAGCCCCTGCAATGGAGCCGTAGCGTAGGTGGAGACATCCGTGCGAAACGGTCCGATTGGCTTGCTCGGATCGCCGCGCCGACGCTCGAATAGCAACCGGCGAATCATGCGCGACGCCTTGGCGCCGCCCATCACATTTGTTGACACTGTATTGAGAAATTTATTCCCCAGCATTGGCGCTGGAGCGAGAACTTCTGCGGCAGGTTCGACTGTTGCAATCAGTTTCGACATAGCTGGGTCACGCGTCGTGCGGCCAAATCAAAGCATACCTTTAGATGCCGCAACCGACAGCACGATGCAACCCAAAGCGCCGCCGCCAAACACCACCATTGCCGAGCGGCTTCATTGTGCGAAGTATGGAAAGCGGTGGTACTCGAGGTATCGCTCGTTTGAACCTAGCGCGAAACGGCCACGCGAGATTGCAGGAACTCCGCATACGGACCTTTGAAGTCCTGAATCTTATGGTCCTCAAAGTTCCAGATGCGTGTCGCTACCTCGTCAATCAGTTCCTGATCGTGCGTCACCAGCAAGACGGTTCCCTCGTACTTTTGCAGCGCCTGGTTCAACGCGTTGATGGCCTCAAGATCAAGATGGTTCGTCGGTTCATCGAAGATCAAAAAATTCGGCTTCTGCATCATCAGACGGCAAAACAGCAACCGCGCAGCCTCTCCTCCCGACAGCGCCTCGGTCGGCTTCAGCCCTTCTTCTCCGCTGAACAGCATCTGTCCCAGCACGCCGCGAATATCTTCTTTGGTCGCCTTCGGATCGAACTGATGCAGCCAGTCCGCAGCCGTCGTCCCTTTTTCAATGGTCGAGGTATGATCCTGCGCAAAATAACCGATTTGCGCTTCATGCCCCCACTTTACCTTGCCGCTATCGATGTCTTCGTTCGGATTTTCTCCCGGCGCGTGGGCCACATGCGGAGCATGAGCCAGCAGCGCTTTCACAAGCGTGGTCTTTCCCTGGCCGTTGCGGCCGATCAGGCAAATCTTTTCTCCACGCGTTACCGAAGCGCTGAATCCCTTGATGACAACGTGATCCCCATAGGCCTTGCGAACCCCTTCCGCTTCCAGAATATGTTTGCCGGACGGTCGCAGCTGATCGAAGCGAATGTAAGGGCGAGCAATGTTCGACCGCGCCAACTCGCTGGTTTGCAGCCGCTCCACTTCCTTTTTGCGCGAGGTCACCTGGCTGGATCGCGTACCGGCAGAAAACCGCGCGATAAATTCATTCAGCTGCGAGATCTTCTTTTCGCGCTCCTCGTTCTGCGCTTCCAGGCGCGTCCGCACCTGCGTCTTGGCCAGCACCATATCGTCGTAGCCACCGGTGTAGGTGATGATGGTCTGATAGTCGATGTCCGCAATATGCGTGCAAACATTATTCAGAAAATAGCGATCGTGCGAAATCGTGATCAGCGTGCCTTCCCGATGGATCAGAAAATCTTCCAGCCAGTGGATGGAATCAAGATCCAGGTAGTTCGTCGGCTCATCCAGCAGCAACGCCTGCGGATTGCCGAACAGCGCCTGCGCCAGCAAAATTCGCATCTTTTGGCCGCCTTGCAACTCGCCCATCTTACGCTCATGCACTTCGCTCGCAATGTCGAGGCCCTGCAGAAGAATCGCGGCATCGCTCTCCGCGGTATATCCGTCTTCTTCGCCAATAATGCCTTCCAGTTCGCCTAGCCGCATTCCGTCGGCATCGTCCAGTTCATGCTTTTCGTAGATCCGGTCGCGCTCTTCCAGAGCCGCCCACAGACCTTTGTTGCCCATAATGACGGTATCGATCACTCGATAGGCATCGAACGCATACTGATCCTGACGCAGCACGCCCAGCTTTTTCGGGCGCACCACCACGCCCTTCTGCGGATCGAGATCGCCGCTCAGGACCTTCATAAACGTGGTTTTTCCGGCTCCGTTAGGCCCGGTCAGGCCATAGCGGCGACCTGCGGTAAACGTGGTGGAGACATCTTCAAACAGGATCTTCGATCCATAGCGCATGCTTACATTGCTGACAGAAATCATATCTACCCTTAAGTTTTTCACATTTGCGGCGGAAACGGGCACCGGACGGGATGGAATTGCCTGATAAAGACCGGCTGATTTCATTTTCATTTGAACGTCAACTATCATGCGAGCAGTCCAATCAATCGCTTCAGCTGGCGAAGAATCAACGGAACTGCACCTTCAAACAGAGTGCGAAATCCGGAAGACCTTGAAAGGAAATGCAGGAATGAACGAGACCAAGCAACTCGACCTGAAGCCGCGTGAGGCCTGCCGCTGGGACCTTGTCAGCCTGGGCGAGGTGATGTTGCGCCTGGATCCAGGCGATGAGCGCGTGGCCACCACCAGGAATTTTCACGCCTGGGAAGGCGGCGGCGAATATAACGTCGCCCGCGGCCTGCGACGCTGCTTTAATTTGCGCACCGCGATCGTCACTGCGCTGGCCGATAATCCCGTGGGACGCTTGATTGAGGACATGATGCTGCAAGGCGGCGTCGATTTTTCCCATGTGCAGTGGGTTCCCTACGACGGCGTGGGCCGCACCGTTCGCAATGGGTTGAATTTTACCGAGCGAGGATTTGGCGTGCGCGCCGCACTCGGCTGCTCCGACCGCGGACACACCGCCGCCTCGCAATTGAAGCCGGGCAGCATTGATTGGGATGAAATTTTTGGCCGCGAAGGGGCACGCTGGTTCCATACCGGCGGCATCTTCTGTGCGCTTTCAGAAACTGCGCCCCTGGTGGCGCGCGAAGCCATGCAAGCGGCGCATCGCCACGGCACCATCATTTCCTATGACCTCAACTATCGCGACTCGCTCTGGAAATCCATCGGCGGTAAAAAGCGCGCCTGCGAAGTGAATCGCGAACTCGCCCACCTGGTCGACGTGATGCTGGGCAACGAAGAGGACTTTACCGCCGCGCTTGGATTTGAAATCAAGGGTGTCGATGAGAATCTCTCCGA
>JAJYBW010000213.1 GCA_021778815.1 Acidobacteriota bacterium
AGGACCGTCGCCGGAAATGAAGGATCCTTGGGGCAAGCAGCGTATCGGCGCGTCTGCAACCACCAAAATCAGCCGCAAGGAATTCGGCCTGACCTGGAATGCGGCCCTGGAAGCAGGTGGCGTAATGATCGGGGATGAAGTGAAGATCACCCTCGATGTCGAATTTGTCCGCGGATAAATTCACGCGGCAAGGTTGTGCGTTTTGCGTAGCCCTCAGAAGCGCGAGGCAGGATGTCTCCTTGTGCTTCTGAGTGGTGCTTAGGTCTGCGATGAAGGGCGGGCTTATTCCGTCCAGCGACGGAAAATGAGTGCGCCATTGGTGCCGCCGAAGCCGAAGGAGTTCGACAGAGCAACATCGACCTTGTGCGCCACCGGCTTGTTCGGCGTGTAGTCGAGCGTGCAGGCAGGGTCAGGATCAACCATGTTCATGGTGGGAGGCAGCATGCCATGTTGCATGGCCATCACCGTGATGCCGGCCTCCAGGCCGCCAGCGCCTCCCAGCAGATGACCGGTCATCGATTTGGTCGAGCTGATCTTGAGCTTATGGCTGGTGGCATGTTCGCCGAACACATTGGCAATCGCCGTCGATTCCAGCGCATCGCCTAGCTGCGTGGATGTCGCGTGCGCATTCACGTAATCAATTTCGTGCGGCTGGATGCCGGCGCTGCGAATGGCATTCTGCATGGCGCGTGCACAGCCTTCGCCTTCCGGCGCCATGCTCGACATGTGATAGGCGTCCGCACTCATGCCGTAGCCGATAATCTCCGCCAGAATTTTCGCGCCGCGAGCCTTGGCATGTTCCAGGTCTTCGAGAATCAGAATCCCCGCGCCTTCGCCGATCACAAAACCGTCGCGATCTTTGTCGAACGGACGGCAAGCGTGCTTGGGGTCGTTATTGCGCGTGGACAAAGCGCGCATGGCAGCGAACCCACCAACCCCCATGGGGGTGATGGCCGCTTCCGAACCGCCGGCAAACATCACATCCGCATCGCCGCGCTCAATGATCCGATAGGCATCGCCAATAGAGTGAGCGCTGGTGGTGCAGGCCGTCGCTGTCGCTTCGTTCGGGCCTTTGGCGCCATAGCGAATGCTCACCTGCCCTGCGGCAAGGTTCACGATGGCTGCGGGAATGAAAAAAGGAGAAATTTTGCGGGGACCGCCGGCCAGCATGGCGCTGTGTTCCCGCTCAATGATGTCGAATCCGCCGATGCCGGAGCCGATGTGGACGCCCACCCGCTCGGCGTTTTCCGGCGTGATCTGCAATCCCGAGGATTCCAGTGCTTCCTGGGCGGCGGCCAGCGCGAAGTGGATGAATCGGCCCATCTTGCGCGCTTCTTTTTTTTCAATGAAAAGGTGCGGGTCAAAATTCTTGACTTCCGCCGCAAACGTGACCGAGAAGCCCGTCGTATCAAAGGCTGTGATGGGCGCCATACCGCTTTCGCCCGCCAGCAGATGGCTCCATACCTCAGAAGCGGTTTTACCTACACCGCAAATGAGGCCAATGCCTGTGACTACGACACGCCGCTTCAAGACTAGTTGCCGCCTTTACCGTTCTTTTTGATGTAGTCGACAGCGTCTTGCACAGTCTTGATCTTCTCGGCTTCTTCATCCGGAATTTCCAGATCGAATGCCTCTTCAAACTGCATGACCAGTTCGACCACATCCAGCGAGTCCGCTCCCAGGTCTTCCTGGAAGGATGCCGTGGGGGTGACTTCTGCTTCATCAACCTGCAACTGCTCCACAATAATCTGTTTCACTTTTTCTTCAACGGCCATGTCTTTCTCCTAAAACTCTTGTTTTGAACGGCAAAACTTTTGCTGCATTGCGAAGATCGAATCGGCAGGAACGGACTCTCATGGGGAGGGTCAAACGCCTGCAATCGCTCTTCGGGCACCTCATTCAGAGTACAGCCAAACCGCCTTTGCGGACACACTGTTCCCTTGTAAGCGATTATGCTCGAAATTCGAGTGTACTGAGGGCCTGATCCAGTGTAAAGCCGCATAGGCATTTTCCCACTTGATGCCGCTACAATTGACCGGAATTCCGCTCCCGACTTCGGCAAGGGTACAGTAAGGCAGGGGCAAATTCGGAATGAATATGGGTTCAATTGTCGGCATGGTTGGCCTGGCTGTTCTGGGCCTGCTGGTGGGTTGGTGGCTGGGAAACCGATCCGGACAGTCCGCGGTGGATCGCCTGCGCGGGGAGCGGGAAACGCTGATCTCCGACCGCACCCGGTTTCAGGCCCAGGCAGTCCTGCTGGGCCAGCAAGCAGACGTGCAGAAAGTAGAACTGGAGCAGGTTCGCAGCCAGTGCGCCGCCCTGTCCACAGAGATCGCTCGCGCCCAGGAGCAACTGAAGTCTGGACAGGCCGCCCTGACCAGCGAACGCGAATTGCTGACCCAGGCGCGCGACAAGTTGACAGACACCTTCAAGTCGCTGGCCGGAGACATTCTGAAAGAAAATAACGCCCAATTCCTGGGCCTGGCGAATCGAGAATTATCCGCGAAAGAGGAATCGATCGAAAAGCTGCTCTCGCCAGTGCGCGAAACCCTTGGCAAGCTGGAGTCGCAGACTCAACAACTGGAAACGGAACGCGGCAAAGCCTACACGGAAGTTCTGACCGAGATCAAGAATATCCAGCGCACGCATGAAACCCTGCGCATGGAAACCACGCAGTTGGTGCAGGCGCTGCGAGCGCCCAAGGCGCGCGGCAACTGGGGCGAATTGCAACTGAAGCGCTGCATCGAATTTGCCGGCATGGTGGAGCGGTGTTCCTTCGATGTGGAAAAGCACATGAAGGGCAACGACGTGGATCCAGCGCAGCGCCCCGACGTGGTGGTGCAATTACCCAATGGACGAGCCATCATCATCGACGCCAAAACACCGCTCGACGCCTATCTGTCCGCGATGAGCGCGACAGATGAAATCCAACGGACGATCTTTCTGAAGGCGCACGCTGCTCAGGTGCGGACGCATCTGACCCAACTGGGCGGCAAACAATACTGGCAGCGTCTGCAAAGTTCGCCCGACTTTGTCGTTTGTTTTCTGCCCAGCGAAGTGCTGTTCAGCGCCGCACTGGAGCAGGATCCCAGCCTGATTGAAGTGGGCAGTCAATTGAATGTGATTCTTGCGACCCCGACTACGCTCATCGCATTACTGAAGGCCGTGGCGTATGGCTGGCAGCAGATGGAAATTACGCGCAATGCCATTGCTATCTGCAAGGCCGGGGAAGACCTGTATAAAAAACTGGCAGGCACGCAGGGATATTTCACCCGGTTGGGGAATGCCTTGAACAGCTCAGTGAAGCAGTACAACGATTTGGTCGGAGCCGTCGAAGGCCGCGGCAGTGTCTTCTCGCTTGCATCCAAACTCCATGAGCTGAAGATTGGCCAGGACGAAATCCCCGAGGTATTGCCGATCGAAAGCGCCACTCGCGGTTTGCAGTCAGACCACTGGGATGAGCCGCTGGCGCTGGCCGCCGCGGAAGAAAGGCAAGAGGAATAATGCGCAGTCAGGAAGCACATCGCATTGGGCGGGTAGGCTGGTTGCGTGCCGCCGTGCTGGGTGCAAACGACGGTATTGTGTCGACGGCCAGCCTGGTGCTGGGCGTGGCAACCTCGCACGCTTCGCACAGCGGTGTCGTCGTCGCGGGGGTGGCGGGCCTGGTAGCCGGAGCAATGTCGATGGCGGCGGGAGAATATGTCTCGGTTCATTCTCAAGTCGATACGGAGCGCGCTGAACTTGATATGGAACGGACTGAGTTGAAGACCGATAACAAAGGCGAGCATAAGGAACTGGCGGCCATTTATGTTGAGCGCGGTCTGGACCCGGCACTGGCGAAGCAAGTTGCGCAGCAATTGATGGCCCACGACGCGCTGGAAGCCCATGCACGCGATGAGTTGGGCATCACCACAACGAACCAAGCGCGTCCCATCCAGGCAGCTCTCGCCTCCGCCGCAAGCTTTGCCGTGGGAGCGGCGCTGCCGCTGGGTGTTGCCGCTATGGCTCCGGACACAAAGTTGTTGTACCTGGTCGCCGGAACTTCACTGCTATTCCTCGCCGGGTTAGGTGCGTTGGCAGCTCGCGTGGGCGGTGCGCGAGTGCTGGCAGGCGCAGCTCGAGTAACCTTTTGGGGAGCATTGGCGATGGCTGTAACCGCTGGGGTGGGCGCATTATTCGGAGCCGCGGCATAGGGTCAGAATGAACGCGAAGACGCTGCAGCGCATCCATGTGTGAAGAGGATTTTCATGGATCATCCAAGCGAAACGCCGCGTAAAAGCATTGCGAGCAACCACGAGAACCGTCCAAAGTGCGGCGCCGGAAAACGGGCCCTGGCAGCGATCGGGGTGGGCGCACTGGCGATCTATGGTGCGCGCGTACTCATCAATCTTTTCGGCCCGTCGCTGCCGTATTCCATGCGCGAGTGTCCCGGCGGCTCCAACGACTCGGCGGAGTTCCTCGAATTCCTCAGTCTGGTCACGGATGCACCCGTTCGCCATGCGCATATCGAGGCGTTGAAAAATGGCCCTGAATTTTATCCGCAGCAAGTCGCCGCCATTCGCAGAGCCCGCCGCGCCATTGACATGGAGTTTTACGAGTTCAAAGAAGGCAAGGTCAGCGCCGTGTTCCTGGACGCGCTCGCGGAACGCGCACAAGCTGGGGTCGAGGTCCGCGTGGTGCTGGATGCCATTGGCAGCTTTACAACCCGAGCTTCCTATTTTAAAGAATTGAAGGCAGCGGGCGGCCAGGTGCATTGGTATCATCCGCTGCGTTGGAACACATGGCAGTTCGCCAACAACCGCAGCCATCGCAAGCTGCTGGTCATTGACGGGCACACGGCATTCGTCGGCGGCGCGGGTGTGGCCGACCATTGGATGATGGATACGCGCCAAGGTCCGCGGTGGCGCGACACGGTGTTTCATCTGCAAGGCGATGCGGTCGGCGCCGTGATCTCCACCTTCTCCGAAAATTGGCTGGAGGCTTCCGGAAAGATTTTAACCGGCCACAAGCAGTTTGAATTTCATGGCGACCATCGAGGCGTTCCCGCCCTGGTTGTGTCCAGCACGCCCAGCGGAGGCGGCACGCGTGCCCGCATCCTGTTTCAGGCCCTGATCAAAAGCGCCAAGAAAAGCATCGTCATCACAACGCCGTATTTCCTGCCCGATCGCAGCGCCCGCCATGCGTTGGAGGAAGCCAGCCAGCGCGGCGTGAAGGTTCGCGTTCTGGTTGCCGGGCCGCATATCGACCATCCTGTAGTTCGACGAGTGAGTCGACACGACAGCCGCCATCTGCTGCAGGCCGGAGCGAAGATTTTCGAGTATCAGCCCTCCATGATTCACGCCAAAATTATGGTTGTGGATGAACGATGGTGTGTTTTTGGATCGACCAACTTCGACCATCGCTCCTTCGCGTTGAACGACGAAATCAACGTCGCGGCCATTGACCGGAAGCTCTCAGAAACATTGGTAGACCAATTCGAGGATGATCTGAAGCAGAGCGAAATCCTGACGCTGGAGATGCTGAAGAACCGCGGATTGAGCAGCCGTGCGGAGCTGTTGGCGGGAGCCTTATTGGAGCGCGAGAGCTAGCCGAGGGGCGGAGGCGTACTGGGCATCGAGATCGGTGGCGCAATAAATCCAAATTCCTTATCGATCGCTTCTGCGATTCCAAGAACGATTTCGTCCTCGAATGGACGGCCTGCGACCTGGACGCCAATCGGCAACCCTTCCGGCGATTGGCCGACAGGTACCACAGCTGCCGGCGCGCCCAGCAGGTTGAACCATTGCGTGTAGCGCATCGCATCCAGATATTCGACCTGTTGGCCTTCAATCATCCACGAGCGTTCGCCATGACGAAACGCAGGAATGGCGCATACGGGACATAGCAAAATGGGAGACGCCTGCATCTCTTGCAGCATCTGGCTTCGTACCTGGTCGAGTTCCGCCCATGCCCATAGCAATTCCTCTCCACTTAGCGGTGGCTTTCGATGGGCAATAGAGAGAAAATCGAGCAGCACCGGACTCAGCTGCTCGTGTCTGCCGTCAACGAGCGATTCGACAAACATAGCTCCGCAACCCACGAAGAATTTCCACCAGAGCCGCCGCGCCGTCTCTAAGGTTTCAGGTCGAAAGCGCCGCACAGAAAATCCTTGTTCCTGCAACGCGCGAACAGCCGCCTGGACTGCGACGCTCGTCCCTGCCGT
>JAJYBW010000214.1 GCA_021778815.1 Acidobacteriota bacterium
ATTCCCGTTCGAAAATCTTGTGGACATAATCCTGACGACTACTGGTCGAAACGTACCACTCCGTAATATCTCGAATCCCCTTAGGATGCTTGAGCGATGGCGCCGGAACTAACGCAATATCTCCGAAAGCGGTTCCACCAAAGGTAGCGATTACGCCTCGACCGGTCGCCGCCGCGGCCCGAGTCGAGCGGGCCAAATGATCGAGTTCTTCCTGCGTGATGGCCCTGAATTCTTCCATGTTGTCTTCCGCATTCAGCGCATCTTCCTGGAACGGCTCCTGGCGCACAATCGCATCGAAGAAATATCCGCCCTCAGGCATCCGTCCGCTCGGAGGAACAGACGTATCGCCTTCCGGGTAAATCAGCGTGTCACCCTTGGCATCGACGGTTGTATTGAACTTTTCCGGGACCTCAATTTCCAGTCCGTTCAGACGCCAGCCTTTCCAGTTCTCGGCCGGAAATCCAAACATCGTGTTACGAGGGAACACTCCCACGACATCGATTCCCATAGCATCTGCCAGATCGTCCTCGATCAATCCCAGCATTTGAAATGGTTCGTGCACGCGAACAGGATGCTTCTCGAGACCGTAGTACTCTCGCAGCCCCGCGACACAGCTGACATGCATTCCGGTCACGGCGGTCCCGCCAAAATCGATAGGAATGCGATCCGGCTGCTTGTGATTCAGCGTCGTTGTCAGCCGCTCCCGGCGTGCTGCAATCTCCGCTATAGTCTTCATCTTCGTAGCCTCTGTACATCCGCTATTCGCACCGGATTATAGATCGCAGACGAACCTGGCCCGCGTGCTCCCCGTCACAATGGCGCTAAACGCCTTGGCTGGTTTCGGTGGGTTCGGTCTTCACTGGATCGGCTGGCAGACCGGGCACCAGAAGGTAGTTCGTGCGCCCACGCCTTGCTTGCGCATCTCGATCGGCGTGCCACAACGCCGACAAGGTTCCCCGCGACGCCCATAGACCCACAAACGCGCGGACTGATCGGAAGTATGGGTTGTGCGCCGCAGGCCCGCGTAGGTTGAGATTTCTCCCTCCGCATCTTCAGCGACATTGAGCGCCAGAAATTTCCTCGCCGTAAAAACCAACTGTTCCAGTTGGCTGGAATCGAGCGTCCGAACCTGACGGAATGGGTTCACCCCACAGATGAAACACGTTTCAGACTTGTAGACGTTCCCAATTCCAGCCATCACCCGCTGGTTCAGCAACACCTCGGTAATCTGCTCATCGCCATGCTCCAACATCCCCGCGATGACTAGGGCAAAGTCAATGGCTTGCTTTAATAAGTCTGGCCCCAGAGCAGGAATCATTGTCCTTCGCAGCAGTGACGCTGCCGAATGAAACTCGGCGACGGGGACCGTAAATCCCACCGCGCTCCAGTCTGCGGTCTCGATCACCATGCGCATATCCCGCCGCGGACGCCCCCATCGCTCCCCCTTTCGATAGAGGTGCCACGAGCCATTCATCCGCATATGCGTCACCAGGATCACGTCACCGGAAAAATACATCAGCAGCCATTTTCCTCGCGCCTCAACCCGCTCAACGGTACGCCCCACAAGTTCCTTGTCATCGTCGACGCTGGCCAGGTGAGCGTAGGCAGTCTCAAATCCCGTTACGACTTTTTCCGCCAGCGCACGATTCAACGCGCGCGCCGAGCGAAAGATTGTGTCTCCCTCCGGCACCGCTATTGCACCTCGCGCAACGGAACCGCTCCAGCCGCGTCTTTAGCTATGGGAGACAGCAATGAGCGGCGAAGGTGGAAGCCCATCGGCGACGAATGAAAGCCTGCATCCAGCAGGAACCGCGCCAGAAAATGTTCAGCGATCGGGACATCGTTCACCGTTGCCAGCAATAATCCGGCGGGGCGGCTCGAACCTTGCGCCTGTAAATCCTGTTGTCCAAGTTCGACCACAAAGTTCGCCAGATCACGCGCCATGTGGCTTCGATCGGGCTCATCAACAGGGAGGAAAACAATCAAGTTCGGATTATTCCGCCGCATGTAGGCAACAAGCTCGCCGTTTCGCAGCAGGATGCGGGCACCCACAACTCGCGCCAACATTCGAGTGTTCCCTTCTTTTGCAGGCTCGGCATCCACCGTCTCCTGGCTTGAGGTGGCGACCTCCGCAACCGTCAAAGTCGAAGGCCAACGCAAAACGGAACCATAAAGATTTGCCGGATCCGTCGCGGCCAGGCAAAGCATCTCCGGTTTTTCCGGGGCCCGATCGTTCCGCAACGACCGCAGCAGATCGATCACGGAAGGCAGCGCGAACTGTGCTCCGCCCAGCCCAGCCACAAAATATCCCCGCCGCACGCGGCCAGCCTCCTCGAGTGCCTTCAACACGTCATACACCGCGCTGAAACCACCCGCAATATTCTCCAGGCCCATCGTCTCGCGAGTCACCACGCCATGGCGTTTCAGCAACTGCAACGCGATAGCGTGGCCCCGAATGGTCGGCGATATCGGTTCCAATTCACGAGGATCTACCAAGGTCCATCGGCCTTGCGCACTCGGCGCCAACGTACGACGGGAGCGAAAATTGGACTGCACATGCTGCCGCGAAGTGCTCCGCGTGCTGGCTCGCCGTGCCATGTATGCCCGCAGCGCGTGAAACGTGTCGTTCGTTACCCGACCCGCCCACACCAGTCCCCACAGCGCATCGATGGTCTCGCCCGGGAATCCTCCGCCAACAGCTTCATGCAACGCACCGAAAAACATTGCCCCGCGCGTCTTCAATAGTTCGAGAATCTGCTGTTGCTTTTCGCCTAGCGGATTCTCTAAGAAATCTGCCTGCAGCTTCGCGACTGTGGGCGTGTGCAGTTCCACGATCTTGTCCGCCAGGTACAGCTCGATGCGGCCATCGGTCTCGCCAATCGGCTCGACACCGCACCACACCACTTCACCGGCCCCGATCAAGGTATCTAGATCGCTCGGTTGATATCCCGCAATTCTAGCCGGCAATATTTCCCGCTCGATCACGGACGCCGGCAAAGGAGCACCCTGCAACTGATCGATTACATCCAACACCGCATCCAGCCCGCGCCGCCGATGGAGACATCCATGCCAGTGCGTCGCCATACGCGCCAGCGTTTGCTGTTCGACGGGTTCCACTTGCTTGCGCAATCGCGCAAGAGACTTGCGCCGTATCGTTCGCAGGACTTCAGCATCGCACCATTCGCGATGGATGCCGCCCGGCCGGAAGTTACCTTCCACCAGGCGCCCCGAATGAACCAAAGCACGCAGCCAACTTTGAACCGTCTGCGGATTCCATCTAAAGCGCGCCGCCGCCTCGTCGACAGTAAACGGTCCGTGGGTGCGTGCATAGCGCTTCAGAATCTCCAACTGCGGCTCGACTACCGGCTCAAGAAATACTCTGGGCACTCCCGGCGGCAATGGAATTCCGAGGGCATCACGAAACTTCGCGGCATCCTCGATGGCAATCAGCTGCTTCTCCCCCAGCAGTTGCACCTCAAGTGCCCGACGCACCCGAATCAACTTCGCCGCCACAGCTTCCACATCCAGTCCCACCGTCCGACGCTGAAGTTCAGCGCGACTCAAATCTCCCAACCGCAGCAGCAAATCATGGACGCCATCCACACTCTTGGCACGATAATTTTCGGCGAGCGCCTGCAACTGCTCCTCAACTTCTTCGATCGCCGAAGCATCCAGCAACTCACGCAGGTCGGCGTCGCCCATCAGGTCGCGCAATTGATCCTGGTCGATCGTGAGAGCCTGCGCACGACGCTCCGCCAATGGAGCATCGCCGTCATAGATAAAGTTGGCCGCATACCCGAACAACAGCGATGCCGCAAAGGGCGAAGGAGTGCGCGTATCCGCAACATGAACACGAATGCTGCGGCTCGCAATGCCGTGCAGCACTTCAAGAAATGCCGGCATGTCGAACACGTCGCGCAGCGTCTCGCGATAGGCTTCCAGCAGCATCGGAAACGAAGCGTATCGCGACGCCACCGCCAGCAAATCGTACGCACGCTTGCGCTGCTGCCATAGCGGAGCACGACCTTGTGCGCGGCGACGCGGCAACAGTAGCGCACGGGCCGCACTCTCGCGAAACTTCGCCGCAAACAATGCCGTCGATCCAAGCTGACGCAGCACCAGGTCCGTCGCTTCAACTGGATCGAGCATCAGCACGTCGATATCCGGCGGCTCGGCCGTCTCCGGGAAACGCAGTACGAATCCGTCGTCGGTCCATAGCGTCTCAATGTCGACATGGCCGGCAGCGTGCAATCGCCCGCTCACCGCCATCGCCCAGGGTGCATGGATGCGGCTACCAAAGGGCGTCAGCACGCACACGCGCCAATCGCCCAGTTCATCCCGGCATCGCTCGATGACAATGGTGCGGTCATCGGGAACCTCGGTGGTCGCAATTTCCTGGTCGACCAGAAAGCGCATCAGATTGTCGGCTGCCTGCGGATCCAGATCGTGCTCCCGAGTCAGGCGACTGACAGCAGCATTGCGTTCCATGCCACGCAATTCGCGCACCATAGCTCCAATACGCCGACCGAACTCCAGCGGCCGTCCCGGACCCTCCCCATGCCAGAACGGCATTTTTCCCGGTTCACCCGGCGCAGGAGAGACAAGCACGCGGTCATGCGTAATCTCATCAATCCGCCACGTGGTTGCGCCCAGAACAAAGGTGTCGCCTCCGCGGCTTTCAAACACCATCTCTTCATCCAACTCTCCCACGCGCACCGGCTTGTCTTTCGAACTGGAAAGGAACACTCCGTACAAGCCGCGATCCGGAATCGTCCCGCCATTCAAAATCGCGAGGCTCTTTGCGCCCTGCCGCGGCGTCAACGTATTCCGTACGCGGTCCCACGTAATGCGAGGGCGCAACTCCGCAAACTCATCCGACGGATAGCGTCCAGAAAGCATATCGAGTACGCCATCGAACGCCGCCCGACTCAGCGTGGCAAACGGCGCGGAACTTGCGATTAATCGGTGCAACGCGTCGTAGTCGACCGGAAGGCTCTCTCGGTCGTCATCCAACGAACCCGCAGCGGTAGTGGCGGGGCGCAAACTTGTCTTCTTTCCTCCTGGTTTGGTGGCGCGTGGCTTTTCCGGCGGCTCCGCCACAATCGCTACAATCTGCTGCGCTAAAACATCCAGCGGATTCCGCAGATACCGCGTCGACTCCACCAGGCCCTCATGCATGGCCTTCGTTGCCGCCGCGCATGCAATCAAGTCCGCGCGAAATTTCGGAAAGATGATTCCGTCGCTGACGGCTCCCACATGATGTCCCGCGCGACCGATGCGCTGCATTCCGCTTGCGATCGAGGGCGGCGCCTCGATCTGAATCACCAGGTCCACCGCTCCCATATCGATGCCCAGTTCCAATGAGGAAGTCGCCACCAGCGCACGAATGCGGCCCGCTTTCAGCAATTCTTCAATCTCAGAACGTTGCGCCGCTGCCAACGAGCCGTGGTGCGCCCGTGCAATCGATTCCCCTGCCAAATCATTCAGCGCGCCCGCCAACCGTTCCGCCACGCGGCGACTGTTTACAAAGATCAGAGTGGATTGTTTTTCGCGAATCAGCTCCAGCAATCGCGGGTGAATCGCGGTCCAAATGGATGTTCGCTTCGGCCCTTGCGATGCCGGTCCGCTGGGCAATTCTTCCGGCTGACCCAGGCGTGCCATATCCTCCACCGGAACTTCAATGCGGAGGTCCAGTCGCTTCGGTTCGCTCGCGTTAATGATGGTGACCGGTCGAAACTGCGGCGCGCCAGGCCTTGGAATATCGGGAGAATTCGCCAGCCACTCCGGCTCAAGCGCGTCCAGCGCTTCCACATTTTCGCTCACCAAATCCAGCTTCGGTTCTGGCGTAGCAACTCGACCGGGCACCTCCGTCGAAACCTCCACGCCGCCGAGGAATTGTGCCACTTCCTCCAGCGGTCGCTGGGTTGCCGACAATCCAATCCGCTGAATTGGACGACCCACCAGCGCTTGTAAACGCTCCAGCGATACGGCAAGGTGTGCGCCCCTCTTCGTTGGAACCAGGGCATGAATTTCATCGACAATCACGGTCTCGACGGAGCGCAGCGAGGCCGCCGCATCGCTGGTCAACAACAGATAGAGCGATTCTGGCGTGGTGATTAAAATCTCCGCAGGATCGCGGCGAAATCGCGCTCGTTCCGTCTGCGGAGTATCCCCCGTGCGCACGCT
>JAJYBW010000215.1 GCA_021778815.1 Acidobacteriota bacterium
GGATGAGGATGGAATGCACATGCGGCTATAAGTCATAGCGGTTGCTCTTCTTTTCTTCATGGCGCTCCAGCGCGAGGTGGATCAGTCGGTCGATCAATTGGTTGTACGGGAGTCCGCTGGCCTGCCAAAGTTTGGGATACATGCTGATGGCGGTGAATCCCGGCAGCGTGTTGACCTCGTTCAGGTAGATTTTCCGCGGACGCGAGCCGGTGGAGATTCCCGGTTCCATTAGAAAATCGACGCGCGCCATTCCCGCCAGATCGCAGGCGCGAAATGCGTCGATGGCCATCTGCCGCACGCGCTTTGTTTCTGCCTTGGTGAGTTTCGCGGGAATGATCAACTGCGAGCCTTCGCTGAGATATTTGGCTTCGTAATCGTAAAACTCCTTGCATGGGATCACTTCGCCGACGACCGATGCTTCTGGCGAGTCATTCCCCAACACGGCGACTTCCAGCTCACGTGCTTTGCCTCGCTTGCCGCCGATACTCATCTCAATCACGATCTTGCGATCGTAGCTGGCGGCCAGATCGATGGCGACGGCGAGTTCCTTGCGATCATGGGCCTTGCTGATGCCTACCGACGAGCCTAGATTCGCGGGCTTGACGAACATGGGATAGCGAAGGATGGCCTCGACGCCCTGGATGGCTCGGCGAGGATTCTGCTGCCAGTCGCTGCGCAGAAGCGTCACATGCTTCGGGATGGGCAACTTGGCGGCGACGAACAGCCGCTTCATCACATCTTTATCCATACCCGCGGAGGAACCCAGAACGCCAGAGCCGACATACGCGATGTCCGCGAGCTCCAGCAAACCCTGCACCGTGCCATCTTCGCCATACGTGCCGTGCAACACAGGAAAAATCACGTCTACATTGAGCGATTTTTCGGCGCTGGTGCGCAGCGTTGCGAGGGAGCTGGAGCTATGATCGGCGGATGAAGGAACCGGTTGCACCACAACTTCTTTGCCATGTTCCAGCAGCGCAGCGCCTGGAGTTGCCTCTGGATCGCCGGCGCGCAAATGCTGGGCTTGCCCAGTGGAGGAAGGCAGCAAATGCGCCGCGTCCCCGGCAGTGAGCCAACGACCATCCTTGGTAATCCCAATGAGATGGACGTCGTACTTGCTTTGGTCCATGGCTTGAAGAACGGACGCCGCAGACAGCAGCGAAACTTCATGTTCGCCGCTGCGACCGCCAAAGAGAATGCCTACGCGCAGTTTTTTCATGAGAGCGGAATGAAAGTTCAGTGTACTGCGAAGAGAAAGACTTGCCGCACGCCAAATTCATCAATTCACGTTGTGCGGACGGGGGTATAGCATTCGTCATGCCTTGGCGCCGTCGCGATGAGTTCTGAACTCTCCGCCCCGCAAGCTGCATCCATATAAACAGGCAAAGCCGACGGAGGAAGCAACACATGAAGCAACGAACACTGGGAAATAGCCTGAAGGTTTCTGAGTTGGGCCTGGGCTGCATGGGAATGTCCGATTTCTACAGCGGGCGAGAGAGTGATCAGGACTCGATTGCCGTGATTCATCGAGCCTTGGAGCTGGGAATCAATTTTCTGGATACGGCAGACATGTATGGACCGCACAAGAACGAAGTGCTGGTGGGCAAAGCCATTCGCGATCGGCGAGACAAAGTGGTGTTGGCCACAAAGTTCGGTATCGTGCGGGATCCGCAAACGGGCGCGCCGGGTGGCGTGAACGGGCACCCCGATTACGTGAAGAGCGCCTGCGAGGCCAGCCTGCAGCGGCTGGGCGTCGAGACCATCGATCTTTATTACCAGCATCGTGTCGACACGAAAGTGCCCATCGAAGATACCGTGGGAGCCATGGTAGAGCTGGTGCGTGCGGGGAAGGTACGTCATCTTGGATTGTCGGAGGCGGCTCCGGCGACATTGCGGAGAGCGGTCGCGGTGCATCCAATCGCAGCGCTGCAGACCGAATATTCCTTATGGACCCGCGATCCGGAAGACGAAGTCCTCGCCACCTGTCGTGAATTGGGGGTGGGCTTTGTCGCCTACAGCCCACTGGGACGCGGATTTCTTACTGGGCGCTTTCGCAAGCTGGAAGACTTGCCGGCTGACGACTATCGTCGCAATTCTCCGCGTTTTCAAGGCGAAAATTTTGCGCTGAATCTCGACCTGGTGGAGAAGGTTGAGCAGCTCGCCCGCGAGAAAGGCTGTACTGCATCGCAGTTGGCGTTGGCCTGGGTGTTGGCACAGGGGGAAGATATCGTGCCCATTCCGGGAACCAAAAAGCTGCGCTACCTGGAGGAAAATGTCGGTGCAGCTTCCATACAGCTAACGCCTGCCGACCTGAAGCACATAGCCGAAGCTGCTCCCCAGGGAGTGGCGGCGGGGCCGCGATATCCCGAGTCCGCCATGCAACACGTCAACCGCTGATTGGTGTGGAATTGAATCTCATCGCAACCGCGTACATCACCACCCACTATTGACGGACTGGGTGGTGATGCGCGTGTGTGGTGTGAGCCGGAGCTTCGTTCGCCGTCTCTGCCATTGCCTGGTCAATGATGGCATACAGTTGATTGGGATCGACCACCTCAACATACGGCACGCCGGAGGTCTGATTGGTGACAACCCAGATGGTTGGCGTGTGCTCGATACCGACGCGCTGGCCGAGCGCATAGTCCGCTTTTACTTCGGCTGCCAGCTTTCCTTGAGGGTCGACGACAAACGGAAATCCTACGCCGTGGTCTTGCGCGAACTTCTCGGCAAACGCCCGCAAATCCGCCTCTGTCTCGATGCTGGGTTGGTTGGCGAAAACCGCATTGCGAAAATCATCGCCCAATTTCTTTGACTTGGTATCGAACCAACGCGCGTCCACGGCGGCCTGAAAACTCCAGGCGTGAAAGGGCAGCGGAAAGTCGTAGCGGATCCAGGGAATATGATATTTCGCGGCTGCGCCCATCAGCAGTGGATTGTCCTGGCCACACATGGGACATTCCATGTCGTCGAACTCGACAATCGCCACACGAGCACCTGGAGGCGCCTTCAAAGGAGCTGCATCATGAACCTGTGTGTGAGCAGAACTCTGCGCACGAAGAAGCGGAACGGCGGCGATCAACGCCGCAATGAAAAGAAGTGATGAGACTCGTTTCAAGAACACCTGCTGAATCGCCGGTTGCGACCTAGTTTTTATTTTACGGCCTCAGGAAGAATTTTTCGTGTCTGCTGGCCGTTCGAGACACTAGAAACCGGTAGCTGCAATGGATGTATATCGGATGGGACAATCGAAATTCTATTGCGGAATGGGCCTAGCGACGGTCGATGGAGGAGCATTGGACTGCGATTTTGAGCTGGTCGAAGGGGATGGCTTCTTATGGTGGGTGGTGTGATGCACCGTTCCACGCCGTACTTCGTTGTCCACAACTATGGTTTTGCCGTGCGCGGTAGAAAGACCTTGATTGGGTTGAAGCGCCTCCACACGCGCCTGCAAATCGGTCAGCTGCTGATGCTGTTGCGCAGCGGCGGAGACCAGCTGCGTAGTCGCCGCTTTTCGAGCGGCTTCCAATCGTTGCAGAGCATTATCGAGCAGCGCCGCATCCGACTTCTTTTCGGTCAGGTCGGCCGCAAGGGTCAGGCGCACCAACACGTCGTACAGCGCGTCCACGTTCTGCATCACCCGCAGTTGCGCGTCCAGTGCGGTCGGCGTCGCTTGTGCCTGCTGAAACAACGCCGGCAATTGATGGGAAAGATCGCCGGCAATGGAGTCGGCATCCGTTTGCAATTGCTCTTTCCAGCTATTGGAAACTTTCCAATGGCTAATCTGAATTTGGCTAACACTATTCCCGACCTGCTCCAACGCGGGTCGCAGCGACTCGCTGATGGGGGGTGAGATTGATCCCACCTGTGCCTGTGGCAGGGCAGCGCTCGACTGCAATCCAGCCGCAGAAGCCTTCGGCGTCAGAATTAAAACCTGCAGCAATAACGGAACGATCGCCGCCAGGCTCCTCAACGCCCGCCTAATCTGGAAACGTGCCATCGCACGATCGCAATTCAGGGCGCACATGCTTGTATGCTCTTCAGACATACCTTGCACGGATGCCCCCCGCACCTGCACCGTTGCCTCGCTTGTTGCTATCCTTCGAATTCCTCGCATCGATCTGTCCCATCCCAATTGTCAGAACCTGCTTGCCTAACTTGGAGCCATAGAATCAGCCTCGGCGATGGGGGGAACGCCTGTCGTCAGAATAGTCCTTTGGCGGAAGTTCGCCCTCTTGGTTGGGTGGTGTCCTTGACCCGGGCGCAGTCGTGTAAACTAGAGGAAGTTTTTCTGTGGGCCTGTGGCGCAGCTGGGAGCGCGCTTCCATGGCATGGAAGAGGTCGTCGGTTCGATCCCGACCAGGTCCACCAAATCCCTTCAATAATTTAGCCCAGCCTCCTTTCGCGAGCTTTGTCGCATTCTTGTCGCAAATTCCAAAACCACTCCGCGAACTGGCTTGGAAATCACGGAGCCTCCATTCGCGATTACAGCAGAATCCCGGCGTGAGGCTGCATAGTCGGCCGGAGCTACTGTGGGCGGCTGCGGACCCGATCCCCAGGTTCCGGTGCCGGTCAGCTCGTTGTGAATCGAGTTGACCGTCGATCGGACTCCGTCCTCAAGCGACTGCATGTAGACCTCCGTGGTGGTGGCCAGTCGGGAGTGGCGCATCATTCCTTGGATGTCCTTGACGTGGCCCTTGTCCTTGGCCAGCGTCGCAATCGTGCGACGGATGACCTGGAACGTCAGCTTCGGCAGTTCCAGGTCCCTCGCCAGTTTGTGCAACACCCGCTTGCGGTAGTTGCTGGAGTCCATGAACCCGCCTTTGCGTCCCGGAAAAATGAAAGCTTCGGGGTCATCGGTGGTCATTCCGCGTTTATGCTTGGTCCTTTGCTGTTGCTCCCGGCACTGCTTTCGCCATGCTAGGAGTTCTTCCGCCAGTTGCCTGGCAATTGGAACCGCGGTGAGACTGCCCTTGGTCTTGCCCCAGGGGCGAATCTTTCCCTTGTAGGTGGTCTCCTTGATCTCGATCTGGCAGCGTTCAGGATCGAAGCAACTCCACCGCAAACCAAACAACTCGCCTGGTCGCAGGGCGTTGGACATGTCGAGCTTGAGCAGAATCCAGTCCCGCAGAGGAAGCCTGGACAATGCTGCCCGCAACTGGTCCCAAGTGAGGGTCGTCTTGTCTGTCGCCCGTAACTCCGAGGGAGTCTTTACCGTGCGTGCGGGGTCCTTGGGAAGGAAGTCCTGTTCGACGGCCTCCGCAAAGATGGCCCGCATGTAGGATCCGATCTGCAACACTCTGTCCCTGGATCGCGTTTTGGCCAAGTGATTGAGGTGGGTCTGGAGAGCGAGTTTGTCGAGGTTTTCGAGGCGTACATCCCCAAAAGCGTCGGTGAGATCAGCCTGAATGAGATATTTCTTCACCTTGGCCGTCTCCTCCTTCCAGTCCGCCTCCTTCAGCGGCAGGTAGCGGTTGCGGACAAACCATCCGAAGGTGACGCTGCCGTTTTTGACGACGCCGTCTTCAGCGATCTGTCCCGTAAGTCTCTTGATTTCGAGTTCCAACTTCTCTCGCGCCTCATACTTGGTCATCTCGGATTTCAGTCCAAGAGCAACCGGAGAGGAGACGGTTTTGGGTAGATTGGTTTCGGGGTCGAGTATGGTGCGGCGAAAATAGCCGTACCACTTCTTCTCGCGAATCGAGACCCATCCCTTTTGGTGTGAAGTTCCCATCTATTCCTCGTATGTCTTGTGGGCGGAATAAGCGGGCCGCCTTTATCTTACCTACCGGCGTTTTCGCCGCAAATCTGAGAGACGCTGGCGCCCGTCGATGAACTCCTCGATTTCGCTCGCCCGGTAGCGCAACACGCCATTGCTCAGGCGAATGACTGGCAGATACGGCAGTTTGCGTGACGAATGATCCCAGACCCAGTCCTTGCTGACGTTGAGACGCGCTGCTACATCCTCCACGGTCAGGATTGGGTCAACAACAAACTTCTCGCACACCGGCCAGTACCGTTATATCGAGAGCAGCATGGTGGTGATAGGAGTTGAAGTTGAACTCCGGCAGGATCATGCTGAAAGGGGGTCTCGTTAGGTGGCGGATGAGTGACAGGACTATCATCACAGCGCCGACCAGAGTGGAACGAGCAACTTGCTGCAA